>NZ_JASCOS010000089.1:0-14984 GCF_029959705.1 Stenotrophomonas sp. PS02297
GCGGGGGTGGCGGGGGGGGGCGTTGGCGCCGCGCAGCAACCGGGGCGGGCGCAGGCCCAGGCGCAACTGCCGCCGCTGCGCAGGGAACTGGCCGCGCGCCGCCACCAGCTGGCGGCGTTGACCGGGCAGCTGCCGGGCGAGGCGGTGCTGCCCGCGTTGCAGCTGGAGGCGCTGTCGCTGCCGGCCGAACTGCCGGTCGGCCTGCCCTCGCAACTGGTCCGGCAGCGCCCGGACGTGCGCGCCGCCGAGGCCCGGCTGCATGCGGCCAATGCCGACATCGGCGTGGCCACCGCCGCGCGCCTGCCGGCCATCACCCTGAGCGCGGGCGCCGGACGTTACGGCGCGCAGGCCTCGCCGTTCGGGCAGGCCGGCGCCGGGTTCTGGTCGATCGGCGCGGACCTGCTGCAACCCCTGTTCCATGGCGGTGCGCTGCGGCATGGCCAGCGCGCCGCCGTCGCCGCGCGCGACCAGGCCCAGGCGCAGTACCGCGCCACGGTGCTGACCGCCTTCCAGGACACGGCCGACGCGCTGCAGGCCATCGTCAGCGACGCGCAGGCGCTGCAGGCGGCCAGTGCCGCCGATGCCGCGGCGCGCCGCAGCCTGGCCATGGCCAGACGCCAGCGCGAACTGGGCGCGGCCTCGCAGGCCGAACTGGTCCTGGCCCAGCAGGCCAGCCAGGAAACCGCCATCGCTCTGGTCCAGGCCCGCGCCGGACGGCTGGCCAGCACCGTGGCGCTGTACCAGGCGCTGGGTGGCGGCTGGTCGCAGGACGCCGATGCCATCCCTGGTGCGCGAGTGAGCGCGCCATCCCTTCCGTGACGGGAGCAGACCCATGAAGCCTTTCGAAACCCTGCTGAAGAACCTGTTCAGCGCCTTCGTCCGCCGCCGCCGCGCCAGCGGCCTGTTCGGACGCCCGGCCGTGCTCGACGGCATGGACCGCCGCGATGCGTCCGGGCCGGCGTTCGAGCGGGTTGCGCGCGGCCTGCGCCGTGCCGCCAGCGAGGATCTTGCGGCGGCACTGGCGCGGCTGGGTTCGCACGAGGACGGGCTGAGCGCCGCCGAGGCAGCAGCGCATCGCGACCGCGCCGGTCCCAACGAGGTCGGCCACGAGAAGCCGCTGCCGTGGTGGCAGCACCTGTGGCACTGCTACCGCAATCCGTTCAACCTGCTGCTGACTCTGCTGGCGGTGATCTCGTTCCTGACCGAGGACATGACCGCGGCCATCGTGATCGGCACGATGGTGGTGCTCAGCACGCTGATCCGCTTCGTGCAGGAAGGCCGCTCCAACCGCGCCGCCGAACGGCTCAAGGCGATGGTCGGCAATACCGCCACGGTGCTGCGCCGGCAGGCGGTCGATCCGGAGGTGGTCGAGGTCGGCGAGAAGTACTTCGGCGTGCACCTGCACACCCACCGCGCGGCCACCACGGTGGAGCTGCCGATCCGCGAGCTGGTGCCCGGCGACCACGTGCTGCTGTCGGCCGGCGACATGATCCCGGCCGACTGCCGCCTGCTCGCGGCCAAGGACCTGTTCGTGTCGCAGGCGGCGATGACCGGCGAGTCGTTGCCGGTGGAGAAATTCGCCGGCATCGGCCAGCCGTTCGAATCGGTGTTCGACGCGCCGAACCTGGTGTTCATGGGCACCAGCGTGACCTCCGGCTCGGCCACCGCGCTGGTCGTGGCCACCGGCCCGCGCACCTATTTCGGCGCGCTGTCCGAGCGGGTCACCGCCAGCGACCGCACCACCACGGCGTTCCAGGCCGGCGTCAACAGCGTGAGCTGGCTGCTGATCCGCTTCGCCCTGGTGATGGCGCCGGTGGTGCTGCTGATCAATGGCTTCACCAAGGGCGACTGGACCGAGGCCTTCCTGTTCGCCCTGTCGGTCGCGGTCGGGCTCACCCCCGAGATGCTGCCGATGATCGTCACCTCGACCCTGGCCAAGGGCGCGGTGCTGCTCTCGCGCAAGAAGGTCATCGTCAAGCGGCTGGACGCGATCCAGAACTTCGGCGCCATGGACGTGCTGTGCACCGACAAGACCGGCACCCTGACCCAGGACCGGATCGCGCTGGAGCGGCACACCGACGCCGACGGCGCCGTCTCCGACGAGGTGCTGCGCTACGCCTTCCTCAACAGCTGGTACCAGACCGGGCTGAAGAACCTGCTCGACCACGCGGTGCTGGAACACGCCGAACTGCAGCAGGAGATGCGCATCGCGCAGGAGTACAGCAAGGTCGACGAGATCCCCTTCGATTTCCAGCGGCGGCGGATGTCGGTGGTGGTGGCCGACCGCGACGGCGGGCGCACCCTGATCTGCAAGGGCGCGGTGGAGGAAGTGCTGGCCGGCTGCAGCCGCATCCGCGTCGAGGGCGCGGACGTGCCGTTGGACGGCGTGCGCCTGGAGCGGGTGCGCGCCGTCACCCGCGAACTCAACGGCCAGGGACTGCGCGTGGTCGCGGTGGCGGTCAAGGACAGCCCGGCCGCGCAGACGGTGTACTCGGTGCGCGACGAGAGCGGCCTGACCCTGGTCGGCTACATCGCCTTCCTCGACCCGCCCAAGGAATCCACCGCACCGGCGCTGCGCGCGCTGGACGAGCACGGTGTGCGGGTGAAGGTGCTGACCGGCGACAGCGAACTGATCGCCGCGCACGTCTGTGGCCGGGTCGGGCTGGAGCACGCGGACATCCTGCTCGGGCCGCAGGTGGAGACGATGGACGACGCGGCATTGGCGCAGGCGGTCGAGTCGCACCAGGTGTTCGCGCGCCTCACCCCGCACGACAAGGAGCGCATCGTGCGCGTGCTGCGCGGCAACGGCCACGTGGTCGGCTTCATGGGCGACGGCATCAACGACGCGCCGGCGCTGCGCGCGGCCGACATCGGCATCTCGGTGGACTCGGGCGTGGACATCGCCCGCGAGGCCGCCGACATCATCCTGCTGGAGAAGAGCCTGATGGTGCTGGAGGAGGGCGTGATGGAGGGCCGCAGGACCTTCTGCAACATGCTCAAGTACATCCGCATGACCGCCAGCTCCAATTTCGGCAACGTGTTCTCGGTGCTGGTGGGCAGCGCGTTCCTGCCGTTCCTGCCGATGCTGCCGCTGCAGCTGCTGGTGCAGAACCTGCTGTACGACGTGTCGCAGACCGCGATCCCGTTCGACGAGGTCGATGCCGAACTGGTGGCCCGGCCGCTGCGCTGGAACCCCGCCGACATCGGCCGCTTCATGGTCTTCTTCGGGCCGCTCAGCTCGGTGTTCGACATCATCACGTACCTGGTCATGTGGTATGTATTCGGCGCCAACAGCGTGGCCGGGCAGGGGCTGTTCCAGTCCGGCTGGTTCGTCGTCGGACTGCTGACCCAGACCCTGATCGTGCACATGATCCGCACCCCGAAACTGCCGTTCATCCAGAGCCGGGCGGCCTGGCCGCTGACCCTGACCACGCTGGTCATCATGGCCATCGGCGTGCTGCTGCCGATGAGCCGGCTGGGCGCATGGTTCGGGCTGCAGCCGCTGCCGCCGGCCTACTTCCCGTGGCTGGTCGGCATCCTGCTCGGCTATGCCGCGCTGACCACGGCAATGAAGAAGCTCTACGTCCGCCGCTTCGGCTGGCAGTAAGGCCACACCCCCACAAGGAAGGGAACCGCGATGCATGCCATCCATTTCAGCAGCCTCGAGGCGTTGGCGACCACCTTCGTCAACCTGGCCGCGGCATTCCTGCTCGGCGCGCTGATCGGCATCGAACGCCAGGTGCGCCAGCGCACCGCCGGGCTGCGTACCAACACGCTGGTGGCGGTGGGCGCGGCGATCTTCGTGGCGCTGGGCACGCGCCTGTTCGAGATCAACGGCGGCTCGCAGACGCCGATCCACATCGTCGCCTACGTGGTCTCGGGCATCGGTTTCCTTGGCGCCGGCGCGATCATGAAGGAAGGCGCGAGCATCTCCGGCCTGAACACCGCGGCCACGCTGTGGGGCTCGGGCGCGGTCGGTGCCTGTGCCGGCTCCGGCCTGCTCGGCGAGGCGGTGCTGGCGGCGCTGTTCGTGCTCGCGGCCAATACCCTGCTGCGGCCGGTGGTCAACCGGATCAACCGCCGTCCGTTCCGCGAGGAAGCCAGCGAAGCCACCTACATGGTCTACGTGATCTGCGCGCGCGAGGCGCAATCGGATGTGCGCGAACGGATGGCCGAACTGCTGGAGGAGGCCAGCTACCCGCCGCGGCAGATCGAGGATCATCCCTTCGGCGGCGGCGAGGTCGAGATCGAGTTCACCCTGTATGCCACTGCGGTGCAGGCCGGCGAGCTCGACGCCGTGGTGGAGCGCGCCGAGGCGCTGCCCGGCGTGCGCCAGGCGTTCTGGAACGCCGGCGAGGAAGGGTGAGCCCATGAGCGGCATCGGCGCGGGCGGAATGGGCGACAATGCGCGCCGGCGGCATGCGGATGGACGTACGCCGCCGATCGCCCGATCGCCGCAGGCCGAGTCCATGTCGCCACCGCCACGCATGCCCCTTGTATTGAGGATCGCCCTGATCGTCGCGGTGATGGCGGCGATCTTCGCGGTCGATACCACCACCCGCTACGAGGTCGCCGCCGCGGTGTTCTACGCGGTGGTGATCCTGACCACGGCGCGCCTGTTGGGGCGGCGCGCGCTGGTGGCGCTGTGCGCGGCCTGCGTCGTGCTGACCGTGGCCAGCCTAGTGTTCACCCCGCATGGCGACCTGCGTTCGGGCCTGATCAACATGGGCATCAGCGTCGCCGCGATCGTGATGACCACCTGGCTGGTGCTGAAGATGGAGACCGCGCGCGCCGCCGCGCACGAGGCGCAGGCGCAGCTGCTGCGCATCGCCCGCATCAAGAGCCTGGAGGGCCTGACCACCTCCATCGCGCACGAGGTCAACCAGCCGCTGGCGGCCATCGTCACCAGCGGCAACGCCTGCCAGCGCTGGCTGGCGCAGGAACCGCCGAACCTGGAGCGCGCGCGGCAGGCGCTGGAGCGCATCCTCGCCGATGCCGGCCGCGCCAGCGGCATCATCGCCCGGGTGCGCAGCCTGACCCGCGGTGAGCCGCCGCAGCGCAGCGCGTTCGACTTCAACGACGCCGTGCAGGAAGTGCTGGCGCTGTCGCAGGCCGGCATGGAGATCAACCACATCGCGCTGACGGTGGAACTGGCCGACGGCCTGCCGCCGGCGCTGGCCGACCGGGTACAGGTGCAGCAGGTGGTCGGCAACCTGCTGCTCAACGCGATCGAGGCGCTGGGCCCGGTGCCGGCGGCGGCGCGGCGGTTGCGGGTCGAGTCGGCGCGCGACGGCGAGGCGATCCTGTTCACCGTGACCGATTCGGGCGTCGGTATCGTGCCGGGCATGAGCGAGCATCTGTTCGACGCGTTCTGGACTACCAAGGACGAGGGCATCGGCGTGGGATTGAGCATCAGCCGGGCGATCATCGAAGCCAACGGCGGGCGCATCTGGGCCGAGCCGTTGGTGCAGGATGGGGCGGTGTTCCATTTCCGCCTTCCCGCCGCGGGCGCGGAGCCGCGGCCATGACCCTACAGGCGACGCCACCGGAACCGGTGGTCTATGTGGTGGACGACGACGCCTCGGTGCGCGCCGCGCTGGAGGACCTGCTGGCCTCGGTGGGCCTGCAGGTGCGGGCGTTCGCCTCGACCGGCGAATTCATGGCCCATCCGCGCGGCGAAGCACCGGGCTGCCTGGTGCTGGACGTGCGCATGCCCGGACAGAGCGGCATGGATTTCCAGCGGCAGATGGCCGAGCGCGGCATCGCCCTGCCGGTGGTGTTCATCACCGGCCATGGCGACATCGCCATGGGCGTGGAAGCTATGAAGAACGGCGCCATCGAATTCCTCACCAAGCCCTTCCGCGACCAGGACCTGCTGGACGCGATCCATGCCGGCATCGGCAAGGACCGCGAGCGGCTGCGCGAAGCGGCGCAGCTGGCCGAACTGCGCGCGCGCTGGGAGTCGTTGAGCGCAGGCGAACAGGACGTGGCCCGGCTGGTGGTGACCGGGCTGCTCAACAAGCAGATCGCCGCGCAACTGGGCATCAGCGAGATCACGGTCAAGGTCCGCCGCGGTCATGCGATGCGCAAGATGCAGGCCCCCTCGCTGGCCGACCTGGTGCGGCTCACCGCACGGCTCGGGTTCTGAGGCCGCGGCATATCCCCATCAGCAGAACCCCGGCGGGGCGTTGCCGGGAATGCCTCAGCGGGGCGTTGCCCCGCTCTGCATTGGGCGGGGCGGCCGATCTTCAGTGCTTGTCCGCGCCTGCCTGCCGGTCTGCCTGGCCGGTGGCCAGGGTCCAGCCGACCAGGTCGGTCACGGTCCTGTTCAGCGCGGTCTCGAAGGCGGCGGTGACACTGCCCACCTCGGTGCCGGCGGCGGGCTCGGCGACAAGGAAAGTACGCGAGGCGACCACGCGCTGGTCCAGGCTGTGGATCAGTTTGGCGTTGAGTTCGATGGTCGCGGCCGGACGTTCGTTGCCGGCGTAGTCCGATTCGAAGCGGCGCAGGTCGATGGCGAGCTTGTAGTCGGAGCGGATGCCGGTGGCGATGCGCGCCACCGCGCCGATCCGGCCGGAGTCCTCGAAGCCGCGCAGCAGCGCGTCCTCGAGCATGTCGGTGGCCGGCTGCGACCAGGTGGCGCCGCGGTAGACCTCCAGTTCGCCAGGGGTCGGGCGCACGTTGATGCGCGGGCTGTCCACCAGGCGCGCGGCGGCGGGCTTGGCGATGGCCAGCTGCCAGTCCACCTGCGGCCAGGACGGATCGGCGCTGATGCGCGCCTGCGGCGCGTAGATGGTGATCGGATGGCGGTCGCCGCTGGCCAGCACCGAGCAGCCGGCCAGGGCCAGGAGGCAGAAGGGAGCGAGCAGTCGCATCGGCGGGAAGCGCTTCATTTCGGTTCGAACTCCTTCGGGGCATCGCGGCCGAGCAGGTAGCGTGCCGGGTTGTTCTCGAGACGGTCGCTGACCCGGCGCAGGTCGCGGATCAGCCCGCGCAGTTCGGTCAGGGTCGGGCCGAGCTGGGCCAGGCCGTCATTGGCGAAACTGTTGATGGCGGCGCGGTTCTCGCCAAGGATCGCGTTGGCGTTGCCGGCGGCCGAGTCGAGCTTGGAAAGGCTGGCGTCGAGCTTGTCCAGCGTGGCGGGCAGCTGGCGCACGACGTTCTCGTCCAGGTGCTGGATGGTGCCGTTGGCGGTGGCCAGGGTGGCATTGAGGTTGCGCGCGGCGTCGCGCGCTTCCAGCAGCAGGGCCTGGGTGCCCTGGTCGCGGTCGGCCAGGCTGCCGCTGATGGTTTCCAGGTGCGCCAGGGTGTTGGAAATGCGTTCCACGTTCTGGTCGCTGAGCATCTGGTCCATGCGTTCGACCACGCGGTTGGCCACGTCGGTGATGTTCTGCAGCGCCGAAGGCGAGGTCTGGATGGTGGGCACCGCATCGCGGCTGACCGTGGTCAGCGCTGCCGCCTGCGGGCTGCCGCCGCTGAGCTGGATGATGGCCGGGCCGGTGATGCTGGTGATCGCGAGCTTGGCGCGGGTATCGGTCTTGACCGGCGTGGTCGAGTTCAGGCGCAGCCGGGCGATCACCTTGCGCGGGTCGTCGGGCGCCAGCGACAGGTCGGTGATCGAGCCGACCGAGATGCCGTTGTACTGCACCGGGCTGCCGACCGACAGGCCGGTCACCGCCTCGTCGAATACCACCCGGTATTCCTGCCAGGTGCGGTCGGAGGAGTACTTCGCCGCCCACAGGCCGAAGGCGAGCAGGGCCAGCGACACGATGAGGGTGAAGGCGCCGATCAGGACGTAATGGGCTTTGGTTTCCATGGGTCAGGCGTGCTCGGGCTGGAGGCCGCGCGCGGCGCGGGCGCGGGGGCCGTGGAAATACTCGCGGATCCACGGGTGGTCGAGGCGTTCGATTTCCGGCAGCGGCGCGGTGGCGACCACCTTGCGGTCGGCCAGCACCGCGACCCGGTCGCAGATGGCGTAGAGCGTGTCCAGATCGTGGGTGATCAGGAACACGGTCAGGCCCAGCGCTTCCTGCAGGGTCTTGATCAGGCGGTCGAAGGCGGCCGCGCCGATCGGGTCCAGCCCGGCGGTGGGCTCGTCCAGGAACAGCAGCGGCGGATCCAGCGCCAGCGCCCGCGCCAGGCCGGCGCGCTTGCGCATGCCGCCGGACAACTGCGAGGGCAGCTTGTTGATGGCGTCGGCCGGCAGGCCGGCCAGCTTCACCTTCAGCAGCGCCAGTTCGTAGTGCCAGCGCTCGGGCAGTTCCGGATGGTGTTCCTTCAGCGGCACCTGCACGTTCTCGCCGACAGTGAGCGAGGAGAACAGCGCGCCGTCCTGGAACAGCACGCCGGTATTGCGTTCGATATGCAGGCGCGCCGCCGGATCCTCCGAGCGCGCATCCACGCCCAGCACCTCGATCTGCCCGGCGTCGGGCGTGCGCAGGCCGAGGATGGAGCGCATCAGCACCGACTTGCCGGTACCCGAACCGCCGACCACGCCGAGGATCTCGCCGCGGCGCACGTCCAGGTCCAGGTCTTCGTGCACGGTCTGGCTGCCGAAGCGGTTGACCAGCCCGCGCACGCGGATGGCCAGCTCATCACCGTGCTCCTCGCTTCTGGAAGGAATCGCCATCGTGCCGCCCCTTACCAGTCCATGTGCATGAACCACAACGCGGCCAGCGCGTCGAGGATGATGACCAGCGAGATCGTCTGCACCACGCTGGAGGTGGTGCGTTCGCCCACCGACTGCGCGGTGCCTTCCACCTTCAATCCTTCCAGGCAGCCGATCAGGGCGATGATCAGCGCGAACACCGGCGCCTTGGACAGGCCCACCAGCAGGTGCCGCACCTGCATGGTGTCGTGCATGCGCGCGATATACATCTGCGGCGGAATGCCCAGGTCGAACGCGCCCACGGTGACGCCGCCGGCCAGGCCGGCGACCATGGCGATGAAGGTCAGCAGCGGCAGCATCACCACCAGCGCCAGCACCCGCGGCAGCACCAGCAGGTCGATCGGGTCCAGGCCCAGGGTCTGGATCGCGTCGATCTCCTCGCGCGCCTTCATCGCGCCGATCTGCGCGGTGAAGGCGCTGGCGGTGCGCCCGGCCAGCACGATGGCGGTCAGCAGCACGCCGAACTCGCGCAGGAAGGCGATGTTGACCAGCTCGACCACGTAAATTTCCGCGCCGAAGTCGCGCAGGATGGTCGAACCGAGGAAGGCGATCACCGCGCCGACCAGGTACGACAGCAGCGCGATCAGCGGCACCGCGTCCAGCCCGACCTCTTCCATCTGGTGCACGGTGGAGGTCAGGCGCAGGCGCCGCGGCTGCCGCGCCAGCCGCGCCAGCTTGGCCAGGTTCTCGCCGAAGAAGCCCAGCAGCACCACGATGTTGTCGCCGATGGCGTGCACCGAGCGGCCGAGCCGGTCCAGTGCCGCGGCCACGCCATAGTCGCGCTGCGGCCGCGGGCGCTCGTCGGCGACCTCGTCGATGGTGCAGACCAGCGCCTGGTGTTCGTCGCGGAACCGCAGCGCGTCGTCGGCGAGCCCGGCACCGCGCGAGAAGCGCAGCAGCTGCAGTACGCCGGCCGAATCGAGCTGGTCGATGCCGCGCGCGTCCAGTCCGCGCACCGGCGCGTGGATGCCGCGCAGGGCCTCGGCCGATTGCAGGGCGGTGGACAAGGTCCAGCTGCCCGACAGCCTGAGTTGGCCGTCGACGTCCGGGTCCATCGCGCAGTGGGGCGGTTCGGCGTTCTTCATGGGGGGCGTCCGGCGCCGAGCATAACCTGTCGCCCGTCATGCGCCCATGAGTCGATCAGGACGACGCGCTTCCGGGTGATACTAATGCGCATGTCCGCCGAATCCATCGCCCCCGTCTCCATCGCTCCCGGCCGCGCCACCTATGCGCAGCGCGTGGCCTTCGTCTCGGAGATCGCCGGCCGCCTGCACAGTTATGGCACCACGGCGCAGCGGCTGGAGGCGGCGGTGGTCGCGCTGGCGCAGCGGTTGGACCTGGATTGCGAACCCTGGTCCAACCCGACCGGCATCATCCTCAGTTTCAGCGACCCGACCCAGGCGATCGGCTCCAGCGACATCACCCGCGTGATCCGCCTGGACCCCGGCAGCAACGACCTGCACAAACTGACCCTGGCCGACCAGATCGCCGATGCGGTGGTCGGCGGGCAGATGAGCATCGCCCAGGGCCATACCGCGCTGCGCCAGCTCGACAAGGCGCCTACCTGGCGCGACAACGCGCAGATGCTGCTGTCCTTCTGCCTGGGGTCGGCCGGTGTTGCCGGCATGTGGCGGCTGCCGTGGCTGGATATCGTCACCGCCGGTTTCACCGGCCTGCTGATCGGGCTGATGCTGTTCTATACCGACCGGCGCGTGGCCACCCGCGAGGCCAGCGACGCGCTGGCCGCGCTGCTGGCCGGTTTCGTCGCGGTACTGGTGGCCAGTTTCATCGGCCCGTTGAACCAGAACTCGGTGATCATCGCCTCGCTGGTGGTATTGCTGCCGGGCATGGCGTTGACCAATGCGGTCAACGAGCTGGCCAGCCAGCACTGGGTATCGGGCACGGCGCGTTTCGCCGGCGCGCTGACCACGATCATGAAACTGACGGTGGGCGCGATGATCGCGGTGACCATCACCGGCCTGATCGGCCTGGAGCCGCTGGTACGCGCCTCGCGCCCGCAGCCGGAATGGGTGGAATGGGGCTCGGTGATGCTGGCCGCGTTCGCCTTCGCGATGCTGTTCCGCGCCTCGCGCCGCGATTACCCGTGGGTAATGGCCGCCTCGCTGGCCGGTTATGCCATTTCCCGTTACGGCGGCCAGCAATGGGGCGGGCCGGCGGGGATATTCCTGGCGGCGATGATGCTGACCGCCGCCGGCAACCTGTTCGGCCGGTTGGCGCAGCGGCCGGGCGCGATCATCCGCCTGCCCGGCATCATCATGCTGGTGCCCGGCAGCATCAGCCTGCGCGGGGTATTGAGCCTGATCCAGCAGCAGAGCGTGAACGCCGGCGAATCGGCGCTGCTGACCGTGCTCAACGTGGTGATGGCGCTGGTGGCGGGGTTGCTGTTCGGCAATCTGCTGGTGCCGGCGCGGAAGAATCTCTGAGGCAGGAACGAGCGGAAAACAGAAACGCCGGCATAAGCCGGCGTTTCTGTTTCCAGAAGGAACCCGATCTTACTTCTGGATCAGGAAATCCTCGACCTTGCGGCCGCCGGAGGTGTACTCGGCCAGCCAGCGCGGCTGCTTGCCGCGGCCGGTCCAGGTATTGGCGGCATTGGCCGGATCGCGGTACTTCGGCGCGACCTTCACGCCCTTGTTCGCGCTCTTGGCCGGGGCCTTGGCGGCGCGAGGGGCACGGCTGGCCTTGGGCGCACCGGCGCCGAACAGTTCCTCGATGCTGTAACCGGCCTTCTGCGCGGCCTTGACCAGCTGGGTGCGGACCTTGGCGATGGGCTGGCGCTTGGCGACGACGGTCTTGCGCTTCTGCGCGTCGCGGATCAGGGAGGCCAGTTCTTTGGCCGACAGGCCGCTCAGGTCAATACTCATCGAATAGCTACTCCGGATAATGGGGTTGGGCATGGCCATTCCGTGGCAGCGCGACGAAGCATACCGGCTGTTTCACGGCGACGGCAAACGATAATGCAGGCGCGGTATTGTTTCCGTGAGAAAAGGCCGGGTTTTCGTCCCGGCCTTTCCGCGATCAACCGGCGATTTTCAGCAGCAGCCCGGCCCTGTCCAGATTTTCGGCCTCGCTGGCCGAGCGCGCCCGGTATTCGTAGGTGCCGGCGGCCAGGCCGCGTTCGGACACCACGATGCGGTGCGGAATGCCGATCAGTTCCATGTCGGCGAACATCGCGCCCGGGCGCAGGCCGCGGTCGTCCAGCGCGGCGTCGACGCCGGCGGCCTGCAGTTCGGCCAGCAGCGCCTCGGCGGCGGCGGTGACGGCCGCGTCCTGCTTCGGGTTGATCATGCACACCACCGCCTGCCACGGCGCCATCGCCACCGGCCAGAGGATGCCGGCCTCGTCGTGGTTCTGCTCGATGGCGGCGGCGACGATGCGCGATACGCCGATGCCATAACAGCCCATCGCCATCACCGCGGCCTTGCCGTTCTCGTCCAGCACCGTGGCCTTGAGCGCCTCGGCGTATTTGCGGCCGAGCTGGAATACGTGGCCGACCTCGATGCCGCGCGCGATCTTCAGTTCGCCGCCATCGTGGGCGCGGTCGCCGGCCACCACGTTGCGGATGTCGGCCACTTCCGGCTCGGCCAGGTCGCGGCCCCAGTTCACGCCGGCGATGTGGAAACCCTTTTCGTTGGCGCCGACGACGAAGTCGGCCATCGCCGCGACCTCGCGGTCGGCGACGATGCGGATGGCCTTGCGCGGATCCAGCGGGCCGAGGAAGCCGGGCTCGCTGCCCAGGTAGTCGGCGATCTCGGCTTCGCTGGCCATGCGGTAATCGGCCAGGCCGGGCACCTTGGCCAGCTTGATCTCGTTGACGTCGTGGTCGCCGCGCACCAGCGCCAGCACGAATTCGTCGCCGGCGGTCATCACCGCGATCGACTTGACCGTGCGCAGCAGGGCGATGCCCATCAGCGCCGCCACTTCCTCGCAGGTCTTCTGGGTCGGGGTTTCGATCTTGCGCAGCGCTTCGGCCGCCGCGCCGCGCGGTGCCGGATCGGCGGCGATGGCGGCCTCGACGTTGGCGGCGTAGTCCGAGCCGGTGGAGAACACCAGCGCGTCCTCGCCCGAATCGGCGATCACGTGGAATTCCTGCGAGGCGTCGCCGCCGATCGCGCCCGAATCGGCCTGCACCGCGCGGAACTCCAGCCCCAGGCGGGTGAAGATGCGGGTGTAGGCGGCCTTCATGTTCTCGTACTCGGCCACCAGGCTGGCCTCGTCAAGGTGGAAGGAATAGGCGTCCTTCATCAGGAACTCGCGCGCGCGCATCACCCCGAAGCGCGGGCGGATCTCGTCGCGGAACTTGGTCTGCACCTGGTAGAAATTGACCGGCAGCTGCTTGTAGCTGGACAGCTCCTGGCGCGCGAAGTCGGTGATGGCCTCCTCGGCAGTGGGGCTGTAGCAGTATTCCTGCTCCTTGCGGTCCTTGATCTTCAGCAGCTGGCCGCCGAACTTCTCCCAGCGGCCGGTTTCTTCCCACAGTTCCTTCGGCTGGATGGTCGGCAGCTGCAGTTCCACCGCGCCGGCGCGGTTCATTTCCTCGCGGACGATGCCTTCCACCTTGCGCAGCACGCGCAGGCCCAGCGGCGACCAGGTGTACAGGCCCGAGGCCAGCTTGCGGATCATGCCCGCGCGCAGCATCAGCTTGTGGCTGACCAGCTCGGCGTCGGCGGGGGTTTCCTTGGTGGTGTGCAGGTGGAAGCGGGAAAGGCGCATGGGGAGGCTTCACGGAACGGCGGACCGCCTATTCTGCCAGAAGCCCCGGCGCCGCAAGGGCCGGCGCGGCGCGGCTATTTCTTGCAGTAGACCGCCGCGCTCGCCTCGGCGAGCTGCTTCTGCGCCGCGCGCTGGGCGTCGTCCAGGGGGGTGTCCGGCTTGCCGTCGCCGTTGGTGTCCTGCATCAGCGGGCCATTGCCGGCCAGCAGCTCCAGGTTGCGGCGCGCCGCGGTGCACTGCGGATCCTCGCCAGCCTTGTCCGGCTCGGCCGCGGCCACCGGCTCGCCGGAGGCGCTGATGCGGCGGGTTTCGTACTTCTGCCCGGCCGGGGGGCGCTCCGAATACTGGGTCACGCCGTTGGCGTCCTTCCACTTGTACAGGTTGCCGTTGCCGGCAATGGCGCCGTGGGCGGCGCTGGCCAGTACCAGCAGGCAGCAGAAACGGGGCAGGGCGCGCATGGCGACTCCGGTCGCTTGGACGGGGTGAAGGGCCGATTGCAGCACCCGGTGACGCGGCTGGCAAGTCGATTAAACTGGTCCCATGGACGAAACGAGACCGCCGCCGCGTTCGCGCAGCATCTACCTGCTGCCGAACCTGTTCACCACCGCCGGGCTGTTCGCCGGCTTCTACGCCATCATCGCCGCCTCCAACGGCGACTTCGTCAACGCGAGCATCGCGGTGTTCGTGGCCGGAGTCATGGACGGGCTGGACGGGCGCGTGGCGCGCCTGACCGGTACCAGCAGCGAATTCGGCGTGCAGTACGACTCGCTGGCCGACCTGGTCAGCTTCGGCATGGCGCCGGCGCTGGTGATGTACCACTGGTCGCTGTCCTCGCTGAAGTTCGACGGCGACGTGATGGGCCGCGTCGGCTGGCTGGCGGCCTTCCTGTACGCGGCCTGCGCGGCGCTGCGCCTGGCCCGGTTCAACACCCAGGTCGGGACGGTGGACAAGCGCTGGTTCGTGGGCCTGGCCAGTCCGGCGGCGGCGGGGCTGATGATGTCCTTCGTCTGGGCCTTCGCCGACGGCAACCTGGGCTGGAGCGGCGAGGAGCTGCGCTACGTGGCGCTGGCGGTGGCCATCGTCGCCGGCCTGCTGATGGTCAGCCGCATCCGCTTCTGGAGCTTCAAGGGCGGCGGCGAGAAGGGGCCGCGCTCTGAGCGCGTGCCCTTCGTGGTGCTGGCGCTGGTGCCGATCATCATCGCCATCATGGTGGTGGACCTGCCGCGTACCCTGTTCGTGGTCGGCGTGCTGTACGCGCTGTCCGGGCCGGCGATGTGGCTGTGGCAGCGTTGGCGCCAGCCGGCCAGCAAGGTGCAGTGAACGCCGCCGCGTCCAGGCCGTTGTGGTCGCCGCAGCAGCAGGCATGGCTGCAGGCGATGGGCTATGGGGTCTATCTGGAGGGCGGTGCGCTGGATGCGCCGCTGCCGCAGGCCGTGGCACGCACTGCGATGCCGGCCGCGGCCGATATCGACGCCGCTCCCGCACCGGCTCCCGTGCGCACGCCGCCGCCACCGCGCCGCGAAGCGCCCGCGCCGACGCCGACGCCGCCTGATGCGCCGGCCACCGCGCCGGAGGCCCGACC
>NZ_JASCOS010000008.1:0-72509 GCF_029959705.1 Stenotrophomonas sp. PS02297
ATGTCCGAAGACAAATACTCTTAGCTGCAGATGTTCAACCACTGGCAACGTTTCGCTTGCTTTACAAACTACTCATTGCTTGATCAAACGTCTGCAAGATGGACAGTCATCCACTCCTGCAGGCGCCTTCACAAGATACCTGCGCATACTTTCAAAGAACTTCGGAATCGGCCTCAGCGCCTTCTTCCAAGTGCCCGACGTTTCCGTCCGAGCGAGCCGCCCATTATAGCCGGCTTTTCCGCTTCGTCAACACCTCGTTTCGAGGTGGACTCCGCTGCTTCAACCCCAACCCCGAAGGGCCTTTCGTCGAAGCGAGCCGCCTATTATGTCAGGCTTTTCGTTTCCGTCAACACCCTCTTGCGAGGCCGTTGCCGCCGCTTCCTGCTCCCTGCCACCGAAGTGACTGGCGCCGTGAAGCGAGGGAGCGAATTCTAGACATCTTTGTGAAATGTGCAATCTCTTTTTTCAACAAATCCCTGAAAAGCACCCTCACGCCACAATCGGCAAGGCGCGACGCGGGGCAGCGCCGGTGGGTCGTGCCTGCGGATGCCACAACGAGGCCGCTGCGTCCTCCATATAGGCCGCGAGTGCGGCAGGCGACCGACCGTGCCGCTGGGCCACAATGCGGGTTCTTCCCCCGCTTCCGACTGCACGATGGCCGATCCCGCACCGCGCTCGTTCTTCCGCGACCTTTCCCTGCCGGCCATCGTCGCCGGCTTCATCACGGTGCTGGTGGGTTTCGCCAGTTCGGCGGTGATCGTGTTCCAGGCGGCGCAGGCCGTGGGCGCCGGACAGGCCGAGATCGCGTCATGGATGTGGGCGCTGGGCATCGGCATGGGCGTGACCTGCATCGGCCTGTCGCTGCGCTACCGCGTACCGGTGGTCACGGCATGGTCCACGCCCGGGGCGGCGATGCTGGTGGTCGGCGCGACCGCGCTGCCATTGTCCGATGCGATCGGCGCCTTCGTGCTGGCGGCGCTCATGGGAGCGCTGGCCGGGTTCTCCGGTGTGTTCGAGAAGGCCATGCGGCGCATTCCAGTGTCGCTGGCCTCGGGCATGCTGGCCGGCGTACTGCTGCGCTTCGGACTGGACGTGTTCGTATCGGTAGGCACGCAGCCGTTGCTGGTACTGGCGATGTTCGCCACCTATCTGGCCGGGCGCCGCCTGTTCCCGCGCTATGCGGTGATCGCGACCCTGCTGGTGGGCGCGACGGTCGCCGGCAGCCAGGGACTGATGCACATGGAGCAGGTGCGGCTGCAGTTGGCGCGGCCGGTGTTCACCCTGCCGACGCTGTCGTGGGCGGCGGTGTTCGGCATCGCCTTGCCGCTGTTCATCGTGACCATGGCCTCGCAGAACGTGCCGGGCGTGGCGGTGCTGAAGGCGTCGGGCTACGACGCGCCGATATCGCCGGTGGTGGGGTGGATAGGCGCGGTCAACACGGCGCTGGCGCCGTTCGGCGCATATGCGTTGAACCTGGCGGCGATCACCGCGGCGATCTGCATGGGCCGCGATGTGCATGAGGACCCGGCACGGCGTTATCCCGCGGCAGTGAGCGCGGGCGCGTTCTACATCGTGATCGGGCTGTTCGGCGCCACCGTGGCGGCGGTATTCGCCGCCTTCCCGAAGGAGCTGGTCGCCACGCTGGCCGGCATCGCGCTGTTCGGCACGATCGGCAACAGCCTGGCAGTGGCGCTGAAGGACGAAGGCGAGCGCGAGCCGGCGCTGGTGACGTTCCTGGTCACGGCCTCGGGGCTGTCGCTGGCCGGAATCGGTTCGGCGTTCTGGGGTCTGGTGGCCGGCGTGGCGACCCTGCTGGCGTTGCGCCGCCCGGCGCACTGACGGCGCCCGGCGCTGCCGGCCCTGGCCGGTACACGAGTGACGTGCGGGCCAGGCCGTTTCTCCTTGGAGAAACGGCTTCGAGCTGGAGCATTACAGCGGCTTGACCTCGAACACCTGCTTCAGGGTGTGGCGGCCACCCGGCGCCAGTTCGATCACGTCCGGACCGACGTTGCCGGCTTCGACGCATACATAGTTGCGCCAGCCGGCGCCGATGTCGTCCATCTTCGCCGCGGCCGCCTCGCCCGCGTTCCAGACGACGGCGGTATGGCTGCCGCCGGTGGCGATGTCGATGCTGCGGCCGAAGCCCGGATCGCGCAGCACGTAGTGCCCGCGCGCCTGCATATAGATGCGGTCGCTGCGCCCCGGATCGCGGGGGTCGCGCAGGTTCCAGTCGCCCTGCTGGACATGGGCGTTGCCGCCGTCGAGCTTGTCCAGGTAGGTCAGGCCATCCAGCCCGGTCACGTCCACCTGCAACGCATCGCTGACGTTGAAGTAGTTGTGCAGCGCCTGGGTGAAAGCGACCGGCTGGCTGCCGGTGTTCTCGGTGAGCAGTTCCTGTTCCAGGGTGCGGCCGATGCGCAGCTTCATGGTCAGGCGCAGCGACAGGCCTTCCAGCGCTGGCGGCGCCAGGGTCAGCACCATGCTGCCATCGGCCTGACGCTGCGCATCGCGCAGTTCCCATGGCACGGTGCGCACGAAGCCGTGCGACGGCACGTCATTGCCCTGCCCCTGCCTGGCGAAATACGGCCAGCACACCGGGCTGCCGCCGCGGATCGGCGTGGGCGGCTGCCTGGCGGTGGGCGAAAGCCACATCACGTCGCGGCCGCCCCTGGGCACGAACGACAGCAACTGGCCGCCGAACACACTGATGGCCGCGGTGGAGAACGGCGTTTCCACCTTCCAGGCGGTGAAGCCCTTGAAATCGCCTGTGCTCAGGCCCTTTACATCCTTCATCGAAACATCGCTCCGCACGGTGGGTGACTGGACGAACTGCGAATAACCGGCAGGCAGCCGGAAAACCGTGGACGCCGCCGGCCGGGCATCGCGCAAGGCCTGCAGGATGCGGGTGCCGGCGCGGCCATCGGCGTTCTGCCATCCCAGCCGCTGCTGCTCGATGCGGATCGCGCGACGGGTGGCATCGCCGACCATGCCGTCGGCGGCGCCGATGTCGTGGCCTCGTGCGAGCAGCAGCGCCTGCAGCTCGCGGCGCCCGTCGCGGCCCAGGCCGGGATCGTCGGTGGGCCAGGCGGCGCCCAGGCCGTTGCCGCCGCGCAGGCGGTCGGCCAGGATGGCGATGGCCAGCGCGTAGCTTTCGGCCGCGTTGTAGGAATAGATCGCGTCGTAGTTGCGGAATACCAGCAATGCCGGGCCCTTGGCGCCGGCCGGCAGCAGCAGGGCGGCGGCGCTGTCATCGGCCATCGCCGTAGCCTGCAGCGCGCCGCCATCCACAAGAGTCACGCCCAGCGCGCGCCATGCCGCCAGCGGCCGGCGCTTGCCGCGGCCGGCCAGGGTGGCGTCGAAGCCGACGGGAATACGCACTTCCACGCCCCAAGGCTGGCCGCTGCGCCAGCCCGACTGCTTGAGGTAGTTGGCGGTGGAGGCCAGCGCATCGGGAATGCTGGCGACCAGATCGCGACGGCCATCGCCGTCGCCATCGACCGCGATGCGCGCATAGGTGGACGGCATGAACTGGGTCTGGCCGAAGGCGCCGGCCCAGGAGCCGGTGAGACCGTCGGCGGCGAGATCGCCACGGTCGATGAGCTTGAGCAGGGCCAGCAGTTCGCCACGGAAGAACGGCTGGCGACGGCCATTGCAGGACAGCGTCGCCAGCGACTGCAGCAGGGGCCGCTTGCCGGCGATGCGGCCGTAGTCGCTTTCCACGCCCCAGACCGCGACCACGGTGGCCGCATCGACGCCGTACTGGGCGGCGATGCGGTCGAGCAGGTCGCGATGCGTGGCCAGCATGGCGCGGCCATCGGCCACGCGCTGCGCATCCACCAGCGCGGCGAGGTAATCCCAGATCGGCGTGGTGAATTCGGGCTGGGCGTCGAGCAGCGGCAGCACGCTCATGTCGGGAGCGACGCTGGCGAACAGGCCATCGAAGCGTGCGGCAGCCATGCCCTGGGCGATGGCCGCGTCGCGCAGGCCCGTGCCGCAGCTGCCGAAATCGGCGATGGCGGCCCGCGCCGGCGACGCCATGGCAAGCGTGCAGGCCAGGCCCAACGCCGGCAGCATCCGGATAGATTTCATGCAACGGCTCCCTGCGGCGCCACACCCTGGAACGAAGCCCGATGATAAGAGGCAGCGCGCGCGCCGTGGGAGGTCAGGCGGGCTGCAGCAGGCGCAGGCCGAACATGCGCGCGGGCGCATCCCAGGCCGCGCCTACCCGCAGGCCGCCCGCGGCGGCCATCGCGGCGAACTGCGCGTCGCCGTACTTGTGGCTGTATTCCACATGCATGGCTTCGTCGCGCTCGAACCCGAACGCCTGCCCGGCCACACGCACCACCTGCGCATGGCGGCTGACCAGGGACGTCTCGATGCGCCGCGACGGGACCACGTAGCGGGCACGATGGACGAAGCCCGAAAGATCGAAGTCGCTGCCGATCTCGCGGTTCAGGCGCGCCAGCAGGTTGAGGGTGAAGGCGGCGGTGACGCCCGCCGCATCGTTGTAGGCGGCTTCGATGATGGCCGGATCCTTGTCCAGGTCGATGCCGATCAGCGCCAGCCCCTCCGGGCCCATGGCCAGGCGCATCCCGCGCAGGATCGACACCGCCGCCGCTTCGGCGAAGTTGCCCAGCGTCGAGCCCGGAAAGAACAACAGCGTACGCCGTGCGGTGCGGCGCGACGGCGGCAGCGGCGGCAACGCGGTGAAGTCGGCGCACACCGGCAGCATTTCGATCGCGGGGAACTGCATGGCCAGCGCCCGCACGCTGTCCACCAGGGCGGTGCGCGATATCTCCACCGGCGTATAGGCCACTACATCGCCCAGCGCCTGCAGCAGCAGCCGGGTCTTGCGGCCGCTGCCGCTGCCGTACTCGACCACCCGCGCCTGCGGTCCCACCCGTGCGGCGATCTCCGGCAGCACCTGCCGCAACAGCGCCAGTTCGGTGCGGGTGAGGTAGTACTCCGGTTGCCGGGTGATCTCCTCGAACAGCGCCGAACCGCGCGCGTCATAGAAATACTTGGACGGCAGTGCGCGCGGCCGCGCCGACAGCCCGGCCAGCACGTCGGCGGTGATGGCGGCGCGGCCGGGACGGTGGTCGACCAGCCTCTCCAGCAGCGGGTCCGGCGCGTCCATCTCAGATATCCCGGGCCAGGCGCAGGCCGCCGAACTGCCAGCGCGCCGCGGGCGGGAAGAAATTGCGGTAGCTGGCACGCACATGCCCGGCAGGCGTGGCGCAGCTGCCGCCGCGCAGCACGAACTGGCCGCACATGAACTTGCCGTTGTATTCGCCGGCGCTGCCCGGCAACGGGCGGAAGCCGGGGTAGGCGCCGTACGCGCTGCTGGTCCATTCCCAGACGTCGCCGAACAGCTGCCGCGGCACGCCCGGCCCGGCGACCGGCGCAGCCTTCGGGTGCAGCAGGCCTGCATCGGCGAAGTTGCCGGCGGGCGGCCTTGCCGAAGCCGCCGCTTCCCACTCGAACTCGGTGGGCAGGCGCGCGCCGGCCCAGCGCGCGCAGGCATCGGCCTCGAACCAGCTCAAATGGCAGACCGGCGCATCCGGATCCAGTGCGCGCCAACCGCCCAGGGTGTATTCGCGCTCCAGCGCCTCGTCCCAGTACAGCGGACGGCGCCACTGGCCTGCCTGCAGCTGCGCCCAGCCGTCGCTCATCCACAGCAGCGGATCGCGGTAGCCGCCATCGTCGATGAAGGCGCGGTATTCGGCATTGCTCAACGGGCGGGCGGCCAGCGCATGCGCCGGCACCAGCACGCGGTGCCTGGGCGATTCATTGTCGTAGGCGAAATGCGCATGCGCGGGCCAGGCCAGCGCGCCGATCTCGACGATGCGCTCCGGACTTTCGATCCACAGCGCGGCGTCGCTTGCCGGCGCCGTGGGCGGCACGGACAGGTCGTCGCGATAGGCCGGCTGCAGCGGACTGCTCCACAAGGCGTGCTTGATGTCGGTCAGCAACAGCTCCTGGTGCTGCTGTTCATGCTGCAGGCCAAGCTCCAGGTGGCGCTGCGCCTCGCCATCGCGGGTGCCGGCGCGCAGGCACTGGCCGACACGGTCGTCGACCTGCGCGCGGTATTCCAGCACCTGCGACAGCGCCGGCCGCGACAGCAGGCCGCGCTGCGCGCGCGCATGCGCCGGGCCAATGCTCTGGTAATAGCTGTTGAACAGCGCCCGCCATTGCGGTTGCAGCGGCTGGTAACCCGGCTGCCGGCCGAGCACGAACTGTTCGAAGAACCAGGTGGTGTGCGCCAGATGCCACTTGGCCGGGCTGGCCTCGGGCATGCTCTGCACCATCGCGTCCTCGGCCGTGAGCGGCGCGGCCAGGGCCATGCTGGTCCGGCGCACGGCGCGGTAGCGCTCCGCCAGCGTGGGTGGCGTTGTCGCAGCGCTGGACGTCTTCAGCAATGCGGCACTGGAAATCTGCATGCCCCGAGCTTAGCCATGCCCGGTTAGCGCGGCGTCATCGGCGCCGCCCCAGTGTTCAGGCAAGCGCGTCCAGGTAGTACCAGCGGCCATTCTCGCGCACGAAGCGGCTGTGTTCGGCCATGCGCACGGCGCTGCCGCCGCCGATCCGGTAGCGGGCGACGAATTCCACCTCGGCGGTGTCGGCACCGGTGACGCGGTGGCGTTTCACCTCCAGGCCCAGCCACTGCGTGCGCTGGCCGGGCGCGTCGTCCAGCGACAGCGTCTCCGGCCGCGTATCGGCATGCCAGGTCGCCAGCAGGTAGCCGGCGTTGCCGGTCACGTAGGCGCTGTAGCGCGAGCGCATCAGCGCTTCGGCATCGGGTGCGGCCTCGCCGGCATGCCAGCGCGCGCAGCAGCGGCCATGGATGTGGTCGGAGCCGCAGGGACAGGGAGAATCCGGAGCTATCTGCATGCGCGCATTTTCCCATCCATGGCGCCATCGCCACCAGCCGGTACAGGCGTATGCTGTCGCGCCCCCCGTTCAGGTCCAACCATGCTGGAACTCCTGCCTGCCGAACTGCCCTGGCTGCTGGCCATCGCCTTCATCGCCGGGCTGGTGGATGCGGCGGTCGGCGGCGGCGGGCTGATCCAGTTGCCGGGCCTGTTCACGGTGCTGCCGCAGCACACGCCGGCCGCCCTGCTGGGCACCAACAAGTTCAGTTCGGTGTTCGGCACCGGCGCGGCGACGTGGCGCTATGCGCGCTCGGTGCGCTTCCCGTGGCGGCCGGTGCTGCTGGCCGCGGCGACGGCGTTCGTGTTCGCCTTCCTCGGCGCCACCGCGGTCAGCCTGCTGTCCAAGGACGCAGTGCGGCCACTGGTGCTGACCCTGCTGGTGGTGATGCTCGGCTACACGCTGGCGAAGAAGGATTTCGGTGCCATGCACCGCCCGCGCGAGGTCGGTCGCCGCGAACTGGCCATCGCCCTGGCGATGGGCGCGGTGATCGGCTTCTATGACGGCTTCTTCGGCCCCGGCACGGGCAGCTTCCTGATCTTCCTGTTCATCCGCTTCTTCGGCCTGGATTTCCTGCGCGCCTCGGCCGCCTCCAAGGTGGTCAACCTGGCCACCAACGTGGCCGCGCTGGCGTTCTTCGTGCCCAGCGGCAACGTGCTGCTGGGCTTCGCGGTGCCGATGGCCGTGGCCAACGTGGCCGGTTCGGTGACCGGCACGCGGCTGGCCCTGCGCGGCGGCACGCCGCTGATCCGCAAGCTGTTCCTGGTGCTGGTGGTGGTGCTGATCGCGCGCATGGCATGGGATACGTTCGCCGGCTGAACGCGGCGCGCCGGTTTGATCGAACGCAACGCCGCCGCGACGGCCGATGCGGATGATGGTCTGCATGGCGGCCCTCCCCCGCCGCCCTGGAGACCCATCATGCAACTGGATTTTTCCGGCAAGGTCGCCCTGGTCACCGGCGCCGCCTCGGGCATCGGCGAGGCGGTCGCCCGGCAACTGGCCGCCAGCGGCGCGCAGGTCGTCGTTGCCGACCTCGACCGCAATGCCGCCGAACAAGTGGCGTCCAGCATCGGCACGCCAGCGCGCGCACGCCAGCTCGATGTCAGCGACCCCGACGCGGTGCGGCAACTGGTGGAAGCCACCGTCGCCGAGTACGGCGGGCTGCACCTGGCGGTCAACAACGCCGGCATCGGCGGCGCCAGCCTGGCCACTGCCGACTACCCGCTGGAGGAATGGCACCGCGTGCTCGGCGTGAACCTGCACGGCGTTTTCCATTCGATGAAGTACGAGATCGCGGCGATGCTGGCCAATGGCGGCGGCGCCATCGTCAACATGGCCTCGATCCTCGGCAGCAACGGCTGGGCCGGGTCCAGCGCGTACGTGGCGGCCAAGCACGCGCTGGTGGGCATGACCAAGACCGCGGCGCTGGAATATTCCGCGCGCGGACTGCGCATCAATGCGGTCGGCCCGGGATTCATCGACACGCCGCTGCTGGCCGGCATGGACCGCACGGCCTACGACGGCCTGGTCGCCCTGCATCCGGCCGGGCGCCTGGGTACCGCCCAGGAGGTGGCGGCGCTGACCTGCTTCCTGCTTTCGGACCAGGCCTCGTTCATCACCGGCAGCTACCACCTGGTGGACGGCGGGTTTTCGGCGCGCTGAGCGGCCGCAGCCGGCGGTATTCGGCCGACGGATGCCGTCCGTCGGCCCATCCGCGCATTCACTTGTAGGCTCCTAACGAATTGCTTACAAATCGCGCACGCCCGTCATGGTGGCGGGCGAGGTAGTCCGGCAATCCAAGGAGCTTCCCGATGACGTCGTTATCGTTGCATCCGCACCGCCTGACCAGAGCCATACAGCTTTCCCTGTTGTGCCTGCTGCCCGCCGTCGCCACCGCACAGGAATCCACCGCCGCCCGCACCCTGGACACGATCCAGGTCACCGGCACCCGCATCAAGAAGGCCGAGCTGGAGACCCAGGTCCCGGTGCAGGTACTCACCCGCGAGGCCATCGACCGCACCGGCTACACCTCGGTCGCCGACGTGGTGCAGCACCTCACCGCCAGCGGCGCCTCGCTGAGCACCAAGCTCAACTCCAGCGGCAACTTCGGCTTCCCGCCCGATGGCGGCGGCGTCGGCGCCGGCGCGGCGACGGTGGACCTGCGCCACCTCGGCCCGAAGCGCGTGCTGGTGCTGGTGGACGGCATCCGCTGGGTCAACGAATCCTCCGGCTCGGGCGTGGGCTCGTCGGTGGACCTGAACACCATTCCGCTGGCGCTGGTCGAGCGCATCGAAGTGCTGGAGGACGGCGCCTCGTCGATCTATGGCTCGGACGCCATCGCCGGCGTGGTCAACATCATCACCAAGAAGAACGTCCAGGGCGGCCACGTCGAGGTCCAGTACGGCGACTACAACCTCAAGGGCGGCGGCACCACCGGCGTGGACTTCAGCTTCGGCAAGAGCGGCGACCGTGCGCAGTGGGTCGTCGGCGCTTCGTATTTCAAGCAGAAGGAAATCTCCTCGGCCGAGTACAAGTGGGCACGCGAGCCGGTGCCGGGCACCGGCCTGGCCAATGGCAGTTCGGCCACGCCGGGTGGGCGCTCGGTCTTCGCCCCGGCCGATGGCAACAACACCTACGGCGGGCTTTGCCCGTTGGCCAAGGACGACAGCGGCAATCCGATTCCCGGGTCCGCCACCTGCAACATCACCCTGCCCAACGGCGCCAACTACGCCGGAACCGGCTTTCCCGGCAACTTCATCCCCTTCACTACCGCGAACCGCTTCAACTTCGCCCCGTACAACCTGCTGCTGACGCCGAACGAGCGCAAGTCGGTGTTCGGCCAGGTGCGTTTCGATTTCTCGCCCAGCGCCAGCGGCTGGTTCCGCGGCCTGTACAGCGAGCGCAAATCGGCCAACGAAGCCGCGCCGGAACCGATCTTCCTCGGCACCGATGCCGGCGTGTACAACGACTGGGCCGAGACCAAGCTGGTGATCCCGGCCAACCAGCGCTACAACCCGTTCGGTTTCGACCTGACCACCATCGGCCCGGACGCCAACCTGTTCCTGATCGGCCGCCGCCCGGTCGAAGGCGGACCACGCCGCTACGAGCAGGACGTGAAGACCTGGTATGCCGCAGGCGGACTGGAAGGCAGCTTCGAGGTCAACAGCCGGCCGTGGAGCTGGGACATCAATGCCATGTCCAGCCAGAGCAAGGCCACCCAGACCAATACCGGCAGCTACAACATCAAGCACATCAACCAGGCGCTGGGTGATCCGGCTGCCTGCGCGGCCATCGCCGGCTGCGTGCCGCTGAACATCTTCGGCGGCCCCGGCACGATTACCGCGGACATGCTGGCGTGGATCTCGCCGGTGGTGCGCGACCGCAGCAAGAACACGCTGAGCCAGGCCTCGGCCAACATCACCGGCGAACTGGCCGACCTGTGGGCCGGGCCGCTGTCCTTCGCCGCCGGCGCGGAGTGGCGCCGCTACAAGGGCGAGTACTACCCCGACCCGATCACCGTGGCCGGCGAGTACAACGGCGTGCCGTCCGGCATCACCATCGGCAGCTATTCGGTGAAGGAGGCCTATGCCGAGTTCGACGTGCCGCTGGCGCGCGGCGGGTTCTGGGGCAAGAGCGTGGACCTGAGCGTGGCCGGCCGCTATTCGGACTACTCCACCTTCGGCGGCACCGGCACCGGCAAGATCGGGCTGCGCTGGCAGCCGGCCGACGAACTGCTGCTGCGCATGTCCTGGGCGCAGGGCTTCCGCGCGCCGTCGATCGGCGAGCTGTACGGCACGCTGAGCCGTTTCGACGCGACCCTGGTGGACCCGTGCAACAACGCCGCCTCCACCACGCCCAAGTGCGTGGCCGACGGCGTGCCGCCGGGATACGAGCAGGTCAACCCGCAGATCTCGGTGGTCACCTCCGGCAACCGCGACCTGCAGCCGGAGAAGAGCCGTTCGTTCATGGCCGGCGCGGTGTGGAGCCCGGGCTGGGCCGAAGGCGGCAGCTGGGCCAGCAAGCTGGACCTGGGCGTGACCTTCTACCGGCACACCATCGACGGCGCGATCCAGGCCCCCGACGCGCAGGCGATCATGAACCGCTGCATCGACAGCCGCGACGCGGTGGCCTGCGCCAGCTACACCCGCAACGACCGCGGCCAGATCGTCCGCTTCGAGGACATCCTCGCCAACCTGGGCACCATCAACACCAGCGGCTGGGACTTCACCGCGCACTGGCTGCTGCCGGAAACCGGCTGGGGCCAGCTGGGCCTGGACTGGAAGGCGACCTGGGTCACCCGCTACGAGCTGGTCAACGAATCCGGCCAGGCCGAGCCCAAGCGTCCCGGCGTGGAGGTCAACGACAGCTCGATCCCGGAATGGACGTCCAACCTGACCGCCAACTGGGACTACCGCAACTGGAACGCGAGCTGGTCGCTGCGCTACGTCGACCGCCTGCGCGAAAGCTGCGCCGGCGCCAACGGCTTCCCGATCTGCACCGACAGCGCGGCCGACCTGCACTGGCTGGGCGCCACCACCCTGCACGACGCGCAGGTCAGCTGGCGCACCGATGCGTGGATGAAGGGAATGAAGATCACCGTGGGCGTCAACAACGTGTTCGACAAGAACCCGCCGATCTGCCTGAGCTGCACGCTCAACGGCTACGACCCGGGCACGTACGACCTGCCCGGCCGCTACAGCTACGCCAGGCTCAGCCTGGATTTCTGAGCCCCGCCGCCGGCAACAACAACAAAGGGAGCCGCAAGGCTCCCTTTTTTTCCTGCGGCGCCGGACGCAACGCCCGGCGGAGCTTCATCGGGAAAGCTCCAGCGGGGCGGTGCCCCGCTCTACACGGCGGTCGATCTTGTCGGTTCCCTGTAGCGCCGGGCAGCGCCCGGCGGAGCTTCACCGGGAAGACCCCAGCGGGGCGGCGGTTGTCAGCGCAGCACGGCGCCGGCCAGGGCCATCAGCAGCAGCGCCATGACCGGCAGCATCGACAGGGCGAAACCCAGCGCCCGGCTGCCCGGGTTGCTGACATAGGCGCGCCAGTAGAGAAAGCGGCCAACCAGGTATACCGCGCCGATGCCCGCCACCCAGGCCGCCGGCCAGAAGCGCGCGGCCACGAACAGCGCCGGCAGCAGCGCGACCATCAGCTCCAGGGTGTTCATCTGCACCCGGTAGGCGCGCTCGAAACCTTCGTGGCCAACCACCGCCGGCGCCTTCACTCCATAGCGGCCGCGGGCTCGGCCGACCAGGGCGCCGAAGAACAGGTACTGCACGATGACCAGCATTGCGACCAATTCGACGTAGTGCATGGGCTTGTTCCGTGGTTCCTGGATGTCATGGGAGGGCGGCGGGCAAATCGGAGTTCCAGCATCGCAGGCGTCGTTCCGCTCCCCCCACGCCCTTGCGCATTGTGGAGGCGCCACAGGCCCGGGGTTCGCAGGCGCCTCCTCCCGCGGGGGGCAAGAGGCCTGCAACGCGGCCGGCTCAGCGCCGCGCGTGGCCGACTTCGATGAAGCGCAGGAACTCGGCGCGGGTGCGGGCGTCGTCGTGGAAGCTGCCACGCATGCGCGAGGTGACCATGCTGACGCCGCGCTTGTGGATGCCGCGGGTGGTCATGCACTCGTGCGAGCCTTCCACCACCACGCCCACGCCCAGCGGCTGCAGCACGTCCTGGATGACGTCGGCGATCTGCGCGGTCATCTTCTCCTGCACCTGGAAGCGGCGCGCATAGGCCTCGACCACCCGCGCCAGCTTGGAGATGCCCACCACGCGGCCGTTGGGCACGTAGCCCACGTGCACGCGGCCGATGATCGGCGCCATGTGGTGCTCGCAGTGACTTTCGTACTCGATGTCGCGCAGCACGATCATCTCGTCGTAGCCGGCCACTTCCTCGAAGGTGCGCGCCAGGTACTCGCGCGGATCGTCGTTGTAGCCCTTGAACCAGTCGCCATAGGCCTCGGCCACCCGACGCGGGGTATCCAGCAGGCCCTCGCGGGCGGGATCTTCGCCGGCCCAGCGCAGCAGGGTGCGCACGGCCTCTTCGGCCTGGGCCTGGGTGACGGACGGGTTCTTGGAGTCGGCCATGGGTGACGGCGCCTGGATTTCGGGGGTGGACATGCTACCAGCCGGGTGCCGCGGGGGCATCGACGACGACGACACCCGGAAACGACGAAGGCGCCCGCAGGCGCCCTCGTCCATGGGTTCCGTGCCCTGCCCTTACTGGCCCAGCACGCCCTTCACGTAGGCCACGATCTCCGCGTCCTGCGCGTTGTCGAAGAACGCCTTCTGGAAGCGCGCGCCACCGACGGCCTGCTTCACCAGTTCCGGGTCGATCGACTTCAGGCCGGCGATGAAATCCTTCGAGGCGCCCTGCTTCACCTGCGCCAGGATGCCGGCGTTGGCCATCTGCGACTCCTTGCGCTCGGCCGGGTAGCCCTGGCCGCGCTCGCCGGCGAAGGCCTTCTCGAAGATGTAGCGGATGTTGATCTCCGCGCCCCAGCCATAGCCCTTGGCGAACGGCAGCGACAGCGCGTTGCCGCTGTTGACCTGGGCAAACAGGAAGGCATCGGTCGGCTCGATGCAGTAGCCGCAGTACACGCCCGGCCATGCGTTGAGCGACATCATCGCGCCCTGCCCGGTGCCGCAACCGGCGACGACGAAGTCCACCGCCTTGGCGTTGAGCAGCAGCGCGGCGCAGATGCCCAGGTGGATGTAGGTCAGGCGGTGGTCGTTGTCACCGTCCATGCCGACGTTGAACACGTCGTGGCCCTGCGCGGCGGCGACGGTGTTGAGCTGTTCCAGCACCACCGGGTTCTTGGCGGCCTGGCTGAACTCCTGCATCAAGGCGATCTTCATTGCGTGACTCTCTGTTCGATAAGGGGAATGCGTGGCGCGCGGCCGTCGCCGCGCGCCGGGGAATGCCGGATCAGCGCGCCAGCCAGCCGCCGTCGACCGGGATGACCGCGCCGTTGACGTAGTCCGAAGCGCTGGACGCCAGGAACACGGCGGTGCCGCCCAGGTCTTCCGGCCTGCCCCAGCGCCCAGCCGGGATGCGATCCAGGATCGCCTTGTTGCGGTCCTCGTCGGCGCGCAGCTGCGCGGTGTTGTCGGTGGCCATGTAGCCGGGGGCGATGGCGTTGACGGTCACCCCCCGCTGCGCCCACTCGTTGGCCAGCAGCCGGGTGATGCCGGCGATGCCGCTCTTGGAGGCGGTGTAGGACGGCACGCGGATGCCGCCCTGGAAGGACAGCATCGAGGCGATGTTGATGATCTTGCCGCGGCCCTGGGCGATGAAATGCTTGCCGGCGGCCTGGCACATGAAGAACGCGGACTTGATGTTGACGTTCATCACGTCGTCCCAGTCCTTCTCGCTGAACTCCACCGCGTCGGCGCGGCGGATCAGGCCGGCGTTGTTGACCAGGATGTCCAGCCCGCCCAGGCCCTCGACGGTTTCGCGCACTACCCGCTCGACCGGCTCGATGCTGATCAGGTTGGCCTCGATGTTGAGGAAGCGGCGGCCCAGCGCGCGCACCTTGGCGGCGGTCTCCTCGGCCGGGACGATGCCGGCACCGGCGATGTCGGCGCCGGCGGCGGCCAGCGCCAGCGCGATGCCCTGGCCCAGACCGGTATTGGCACCGGTTACCAGCGCGACCTTGCCTTCGAGGCTGAATGGATACGTCATGGTGTTCCTCTCCCTGAGCGGTGATACGGGGGTGGGTTGCGGCGCCGCGCCTTGCCTGGTGGGCGATACGGCGCGGCGGTGGCGCGGTTCCGTCCTGGACGGACCCCGCTGGATGCGGTGCGGGGCCATCATAGCCAATTAGGAAACCGGTGTCATTCCGCATCGCGGGATGCTGGCTTTCCTTTCCGGAACAATGAGTTGAGGGTCAATCCAGGGGCGGCTGGCAGGAATCGCGCACGATCAGGTGCGGGCGCACGCTGGCGATCTGCAACGCGGCCTGGCCCTCGGGCTGGATCAGCATCGCCGCCGCAGTACGCCCGGTGTCACGGGTATTGCGCCGTACCGAGGTCAGCGACGGCCACAGCCGCGAGGCCAGCGGGCTGTCGTCGTAGCCCACCACCGAAAGCTCGCGCGGAATGTTGATGCCGGCGCGCATGGCGACCTTGTAGACGCCGGCGGCCATCTCGTCGTTGCCGGTGAAGATGGCGGTCGGGCGCTGCTTGCCGAGCAGCAGCTTCTCCGCCGCGGCCACGCCGGACTCGAAGGTGTAGCCGGCCTCGATGATGCGCGCCGGCGGCAGTTCGATGCCGCGCCGCTCCAACGCGTCGATGAAGCCGGCGGTGCGTTCATGCGCCGAACGGTAGGCCGACGGGCCGGTGATCAGGGCGATGTCGCGGTGGCCGAGCGAGAGCAGGTAGTCGGCGGCTTCGGCGGCGCCGTCGCGGTCGTGGGTGATCACCATCTGCGAGGTGTCGTCCAGCGGCAGCGAGGCGATGCGGGTATAGCGGCAGCCGATCTCCTCCAACATGTCGGCCAGCGCCTGGTCTTCGGAGGCGCGCGGCACCAGGATCACGCCGTGCAGCTTCTGCTGCTGCACGAAGCGCTTCACCCCTTCGATGTAGCCGGGGCTGCGCGTGTCGCAGGGATGCACCACCAGCTCGAAGCTGGAGCCGCGCAGCGCATCGAGCGCGCCGTACTGCATGTCCACCACGTACTGCGCGGTGGGGTTGTCGTAGACCATGCCGATCAGGAACGAACGCCGGAACGCCAGTCCGCGCGCCAGCGGATCGGGCGCGTAGCCCACCTCGCGCATCAGCGCCTCGACCTTCTCGCGGGTGTCTTTGCGCACCAGCGGCGAGTTGTTGATGATCCGCGACACCGTCTTCTTGGAGACGCCGGACAGGCGCGCGATGTCGTTGATGGTCGCGGCCCGGCCCAGTGGCCGGGTCGTGGCGTCGGAATCGGCCTTCTTGCGCAATGACATGTCCTTGCAAACCATCCAGCGGAACGGGTTCGGGCGGGGCCGCGCCCGACGGGGCGCGACGAATGGGTGGCGCGGCGGAGTCCGCCGACGGCAGGGCCGGTAACCCGCGCCAGACCGTGATGTTAGCCCGAGACGCCGTCCCGGGCCGGAATCATCGGCCCGGTCCCGGCCGCGATGGCGCTCAGCTGCGCAGCAGCGCCGGCAGCCACAGCGACAGCTGCGGGAAGAACGCCACCACCAGCAGCACGCCCAGCCCGGCCAGCCAGAACGGCCAGATCGTCTTCATGCTCTGGCCGACGGTGATCTTGCCGATGGCGGTGCCGATGAACAGCACCGAGCCCACCGGCGGCGTCACCAGGCCCAGGCCGCCGGTCAGCACCAGCACCAGGCCGAAGTGGATCGGGTCGATGCCGTAGGCCTTGGCCACCGGCAGGAAGATCGGCGTGCAGATCAGGATCATCGGCGCCAGGTCCATGAAGGTGCCCAGCAGCAGCAGCATCACCACGATCATCAGCAGCACCATGAACTTGCCGTGCGCGAACGACTGCAGGAACGCCACCGCCGCCGCCGGCACCTGCAGGTAGGCCAGCAGCCAGCCGAACACCGCCGCGGTGGCGATCACGAACAGGATCACGCCGGTGCTGCGCGCGGCATGCACCACCGTGGCCATGAATTCCTTCCAGTCGAGCTGGCGGTACAGCACGGTGGTGACCAGCAGCGCGTAGACCACGGCGATGGCCGCCGACTCGACCGCGGTGAAGATGCCGGCGCGGATGCCGACGAAGATCAGCGCCACCAGGCCCAGGCCGGGCAGGGCGGCGATCAGCCGCAGCAGCACCGCGCGCAGGCCCGGGAAGGGCTCCACGCCATAGCCGCGGCGGCGCGCCACGGCGTAGCCGGTGACCATCAGCACCACGGTCATCAGCAGCGCCGGCACCACGCCGGCGGCGAACAGGTCGGCGATGGACAGGCCGCCGCCGGCCGCTGCCGAGAACAGGATCAGGTTGTGCGACGGCGGCACCGGCAACGCCACCAGCGCCGCGGTGATGCTGACGTTGACCGCGAAGTCGCGGTCGTAGCCGCGCTGGACCATCTGCGGGATCATCGTGCCGCCGACCGCCGAGACATCGGCGATGGCCGAGCCGGAGACGCCGCCGAAGAACAGCGAGGACAGGATCGAGACCTGGCCCAGGCCGCCGCGCAGGCGCCCGACCAGCGAGGCGGCCAGCGCGATCAGGCGCTCGGAGATGCCGCCGCGCATCATGATCTCGCCGGCGAAGATGAACAGCGGAATGGCGATCAGCGACGCCGAGCCGGTGCCGGCCGAGATCTGCTGCACCAGCACCACGCTGGGCAGATCGAGATAGAGCAGGGTGGCCAGCGCGGCGGCGGCCAGCGCGTAGGCCACCGGCACGCCGATCAGCAGCAGCGCGCCGAACACGGCGAACAGGATTGCGATGCCCATGGTTCAGCGGTCTCCTTCGAGGGCGGCCGGCTGCAGCGCCAGCAGCAGCCGGTTCAGGGCGAACACCACCATCAGCGCGCCGCCGACGCTCAGCGGCAGGTAGTTCACGCTCTGCGGCAGGTTGGCGCCGGCGGCCTTGATGTGCAGGCCGTCGATCCACAGCGCCCAGCCCCACCAGGCGATGACCGCGCCGATGGCGGCCACCACCAGCGGCACTACCGCATCGACCGCGCGCCGGGCCAGCGGATGCAGATGGTCAGCCAGCAGGAAGAAGCCGAAATGGCGGTTGGTATGCACGCCGGCGGCCGCGCCCATGCTCATCGCCGTGCTCAGCAGCAGCAGGGTGACCGGTTCGGTCCAGCTAGGCGAATCGTTGATGACGTAGCGGGCGAACACCTGCCAGCCCTGCACCACCACCAGCCCGAGCAGGGCGACGACGGCGACGTGGATGACGGCGGTGGCCAGCGCTTCCAGCGCGCGCTGCAGGCCGGCCGGGGTAGAGCGGGGATTGGACTCGGTCATCGATGCGGGTCCTCAGGCGAAATCGCGGATGCGGCGGTGCAGGGCGGCGATCTCCGGCTGGCGCAGGTAGTCGCGCAGCAGCGGCGCGGCGGCATCGCGGAACGCGGCGATGTCCACCGCGTTGGCTTTCACGCCATGGGCGAGCACCGCCTGGCGGGCCTTGTCCTCGGAGGCATCCCATTCGCCGCGCATCACCTGCACCGACTGCCGCGCCAGGTCCAGCAGCAGGCGGCGGTCGCCCGGCGCCAGCGCGTCGAAGCTGCGCCGCGACATCAGCAGCACGTCCGGCGCGTACGAATGCTGGCTTTCCGACCAGTAGTGCGCGGCCTCGAAGTGGCGGCTGGAGTGGAAGCTGCGCATGTTGTTCTCGGCGCCATCGATCATGTGCGTCTCCATGCCGGAGAACGTGTCGCCCAGCGACATCGGCGTCGGGTTGGCGCCGAACAGGCGCATCAGCTGCAGGAAGATGTCCGAGCTGGCCACGCGCAGCTTCAGGCCGTGCAGGTCGCCCGGTTCCACGATCGGGTGCTTGGTGTTGTAGAAGCAGCGCGCGCCCGAGTCGTAGATCGCCAGGCCGACCAACTCGCGGCTCTCGAAGCCGGCCAGCACCGCATCGGCGATGCCGCCGTCCAGTGCGCGGCGCATGTGCGCGACCGAGTCGAACACGTAGGGCAGGCACAGCGCCTGGGTCAGCGGGAAGGCATTGTTCAGCGCGCCGGAGTAGACGCGGGTGATGTCGATGGCGCCGAACCGCGCCATGTCGATCGCCTCCGACTCGCGGCCGAGCTGGCCGGAGTGGTACTGCGCCAGCCGCAGCCGGCCGCCGGTCTCGCGTTCGAGCTCCTGCCCGATCCACTTGACCGCGGTGACGGTGGGGTAGTCGGCCACGTGGACGTCGGTGGCGGTGAGCACGCGCCCATCGCCGCTGGCCTGGCGGCCGCTGCCCGAACAGGCCACCAGCGCCGGCGCGGCAAGCGCGCCCAGGCTGGTGGCAAGGAAACCTCTGCGATTGATCATCGAACCCCCTCCACGCATGTCCGCCGTGCGCGCCGGTCAGCCGGCCGCCACCGCCCTGCAGGAAATCTCGCCGTAACCCTCGAAGCGGATCACGGCCTGCTGGCCGACCGCAATGTCGTGGATGCCGGTGGCGTTGCCGGTGGCGATCAGGTCGCCACGGCGCAACGGCCGTCCGCGGCGCGCCGAGCGCGCCAGCGCGAATGCATAGGCCGCGCGCAGGCCGCCGGGCAGGTTGCTGGCGCCGCCGATGCCGACCACGTTGCCGTCGATCTCGGTGCGCGCCAGCAGCCGCGCTTCGTCCAGCCGAGCCCAGTCCACGATCTCCGTGCCCAGCACCAGCCCATTGTTGTTGCCGAAGTCCGAAACCACCACCCGCGGCCCCAGCACGTTGATCGTCGCCAGCGGGCTGCTGGCCACCTCCACGCCGGTGAACAGGCGCGCGGGCAGGGCGGCGGCTTCGTCCGGCGTCCAGTCGAGCTTGTCGGCGGGCGCGTCGGCATCGAGCCGCAGCACGTACTCGGCCTCGACCGCGGCGAAACCGCCGGCGCCGGAGAACACCGGTATCTCCACGATGCTACCGGTAGCATTCCAGAGTTTGCGCGAGAACACCGGGCCCAGCAGGCGCTCGTCCCCGGATTCGTCGCGGCGCTCGGCGGCGATGTAGCCGACCTTCCAGCCGACCACCGCGTCATCCCAGCGGCCGATGGCCAGGTCCTGCACCTGGTACGCGGTCACCAGATCGGCGGGGATCGCGCCGGGAAACTCCGCGAGCGAACGCCCCGCACGACGCGCCTCCACGAAGTGGCGGGCGATGTCGTCCAGCGCGGCGGACGGGTCCTGTCGGCCTTGATCGTTGCTCAAGTGGCTCTCCTGGTGGCGTTGCTGCACTGCTCATCGACAGTGCTATGGGTGCTGTATATGGTAAACCGGTGTCATATGGCAATACGCAACGCATCACAGCCCCTCCGGCTCCGCATCGCGAGACTCCCCATGTCCCCGAACATCATCCGCAGATCATTGTTATTCATGGTTTTTATTCTGCTTCCCGGGTTTTCCCCCGGAACCGCGGCAGCCAGCGCGGACGGTGAGCCGGTACCTGGCTCGGCGCAGCGGATCGCACTGTGGCCGACTGGATTGGCACCGGGGGACAAAGCACTCGCCCAGGCGCCCCGGGTCATGGAGCGCAGTGCCGACCCGGCGCTGCCGGACCGGTACATCACCCATGTCAGCGAGCCCTATCTGGTCGTTTACCGGCCGGCCCGGCCCAACGGCACCGCGCTGCTGGTCACGCCCGGCGGCGGCTACCAGCGCGTGGTGCTGGACAAGGAAGGTTCGGCGCTGGTGCCGGCCTTCGTCGAGCAGGGCGGCATCACCCTGTTCGTGCTGCGCTACCGCTTGCCCGGCGAGGGCCGCGAGGACCGCGACGCCGCACTGGCCGACGCGCAGCGCGCCCTGCGGCTGATCCGCGCCCGTGCCGGGGAATGGCAGCTGGACCCACGGCGCATCGGCGTGATCGGCTTCTCCGCCGGCGGACACCTTGCCGCGCGGCTCGGCAATGGCTTCAAGCAGCCCGTGTACCCGGCGACGGACGCCATCGACCGCGTCAGCGCCCGCCCGGATTTCCAGCTGCTGGTGTACCCGGTGATCGACATGGCCGGCACGGATGCGCACCCCGGCTCGCGCGAACGCCTGCTCGGCCCGCAGCCGGAACCGGCGTTGCAGCGGCACTACTCGATGCAGCACCAGGTCCGCGCCGACACGCCACCGACCTTCCTGGTGCATGCCGGCGACGACGACGCGGTGCCGGTCGGCAACAGCCTGGCTTTCTACGCCGCGCTGCGCCAGGCCGGCGTACCGGCCGAACTGCATGTGTTTCCGCACGGCGGGCACGGCTTCGGCACGCGCGGCATCACCGGCCTGACTACCGCCGCCTGGCCGCGGCTGGCGCTGGACTGGATCGCCGCGCAGTCGGTGGAGACCGCACCATGACCGTCGCGCCCGACGACCCGCACCGCCGCCACTTCCTGTACGCCGGTGCCCTGTTCTCGCTAGGCGCCGCCCTGCCGGCCGCGGCCGCGCGCGGGCAGGCCAGCCCGATCGCGCGCGTGCGCGGAGGCCGCGTCGCCGGCCAGACCGAGCAGGGCTCCCACGTCTTCCGCGGCATCCCCTATGGCGCCGATACCGCGCCGCGGCGCTTCCAGCAGGCGGCACTGGAAACGCCATGGCACGGTGTGCGTGATGCGCTGGCTTACGGCTCCGCCGCACCGCAGGCCAGCGGCGAAGGGCCGGGCAGCGAGGACTGCCTTTATCTCAACGTATGGACGCCGGCCCTGCGCGACGGCGGCCGCCGCCCGGTGCTGGTCTACCTCCACGGCGGCGCCTACAACAACGGTTCGGGCAGCGATCCGCTGTACGACGGCGGCAACCTGTGCCGGCGCGGCGACGTGGTGGTGGTCACCGTCAACCATCGCCTCAACGTGTTCGGCTACCTGTACCTGGCCGGCCTCGGCGGCGACGCGTTCGCCGATTCGGGCAACGCCGGCCAGCTCGACCTGGTCCAGGCATTGCAATGGGTACGCCAGCATGCGGCCGAGTTCGGCGGCGATGCCGGCAACGTCACCGTGTTCGGCCAGTCCGGCGGCGGCGCCAAGATCGCCACGCTGATGGCGATGCCGGCGGCGCGCGGCCTGTTCCATCGCGCCTGGACGATGAGCGGCCAGCAGGTCACCGCGGCCGGCCCGCGCGCGGCCACGCAGCGCGCACGGAAGGTGCTGGAGCATTTCCATCTGCGCGACCCGCAGGCGCTGCGCACGCTGCCGATGGAAAAGCTGCTGGAAGCGGTGAAGCTGCGCGACCCCTCATGGGTCGAGGACACCGGCCTGTATTTCGGCCCGGTGCTGGATGCGCACCACCTGCCCGCGCATCCGTTCTGGCCGCAGGCCCCCGCGCAGTCGGCCGCGGTTCCCATGGTCATCGGCAATACCCACGACGAGACCCGCGCCTTCCTCGGCCACGATGCGCGCAACTTCGAACTGGACTGGGACGAGCTGCCGGCGAAGCTGGAGAAGGAGCAGTTCGTGGACCTGCTGCCGTCGGTGGTGATCGCCGCCTACCGGCGGATGTACCCGCACTACACGCCGTCGGAAGTGTTCTTCGCCGCGACCACGGCCGGCCGCTCCTGGCGCGGCGCGGTCGAGGAACTGGAAGCGCGTGCGCGGCAGGGCGCGCCGACCTGGGCCTACCAATTGGACTGGTACGACCATGGCGGCGAGGCGGAACGGCTGCGCGCCTTCCACACGCTGGACATCCCGCTGGTGTTCCACAACACGCACCAGCCCGGCTCACGCACCGGCAGCTCCGCATCGGCCACGCGCATGGCCGATGCGATGAGCGACGCGCTGCTGGCCTTCGCCCACCATGGCGATCCCGGCCAGGGCGGATTGCCGCACTGGGAACCCTATTCGCTGCAACGCCGGCAGACCCTGGTGTTCGACCGTGACAGCCGCCTGCAGGACGACCCGCGCGGCGGCGAGCGCCGGCTCTATGCGCAGGTGCCGTTCGTGCAGCGCGGTACCTCATGAACCGGACATGCCATCGGATCATGCCGGACGGCGAACGGAATGTTCACTGGTTTGCCCTAGACTGGCGGCATGATTTCAGATGCAACCCGTTTCCCCGACTTCACCGGCCGCGACCGGCTGGTGGAGGCCATCGATGCGGCGGTCCTCGCGCCCGACATTGCCGCGGCGGTGGCGCGGGTCGAACAGGCGTTGTCGCAGGCCATCGCCGATCCGGCGATCGTGCTGCCCGACTGCGTGCACGAGCCGATCACCGACCACTACGCACGCCGCGAGCTGTACCGCAGCGAGCGCCATGGCTACAGCATCATCGCCATGACCTGGGGACCGGGGCAGGGCACGCCGCTGCACGACCATGATGGCCTGTGGTGCGTGGAAGGCGTCTGGCGCGGCGCCCTGCGCATCACCCCTTACCGGCTGCTGGAGGCCCGTGGCGAAGCCTGCCGCTTCCAGCCCCTGCCGACCCTGACCGGCGAACGCGGCAGCGCCGGCAACCTGATCCCGCCCGACGAGTTCCATGTGCTGCGCAACGCCAGCGACACGGAGATCGCGGTCTCGGTGCATGTCTATCGGCGCCCGATGGAGCACTGCACGGTATTCGTCCCCGATCCGGAACGCCCCGGCTGGTACCTGCGCGGCAGCCGGGACATGCAGACCGACGCCCCGCTGTCGTAGCGCGGGGTAACACCCCGCTGGGGCATTACTGGCCAAGCCCCGCCGGGCGATGCCCGGCGCTACAAAACCCCGGCCGCCTTGTAGAGCGGGGCAACGCCCCGCTGTGGCATTGCCGCGGCAAGCCCCTCCGGGCAGCATGCCGCCTGCGGGGTTTCGCGACGCACGGCGCCACGGGGTTGTCAGCGCAACGGCAGGCGGTTGTTCAACAACGTCACTTCTTCCGCGTCATCCTCCTGCAGCACCCGCACGCTGGCACCGCGGCGGTCGAAGCCGGGCGGCAGCGGCAGATCCAGCGTCACCGTGCGCGGCCGCAGGTCCAGCGGCGCTTCCAGCGCGGGAATCACAACGCGCGCCACTTCGCGGCCGCGCGCATCCTCGATCAGCGCATGGCCCGGCCGGGTGGCGGCATGGCCCAGGCTGTGCACGGTCAGCCGCACGCCTCCCTCCGTGATCTGCAGGTCGCCACGGCCGATGCCGAGGTCGGCGCGGGTTTCCACCGGGGTGCCGGCTTCAAGCAACTCGAACTCGAACACCTGTGCCTGCTTCGGCGCGAAACGCAGCATGGTCGAGGCGCTGCGCTGCAGCGCGACCTCGCGCACCTGCGCCTTGCCGTCGATCCTGTCGTCGCCATCGCGGTCGATGCCGCTGGTGATGCGCCAGGTGCCGGCGGCGATGTTCCAGCCGGTCATCGCCGCGTCCACCGGTCGGTCGCCGAGGTTGTACGCGATGACCTTGAAACGTTCGCGCGAGGGCGCATGCACCAGCAGCGCCACCTGCTCGGCGGCACCGGGCTGGGCGAATCGCCAGCTCATCGTGTGCCCGGGGAAGCTCTGGTTGCGCTTGAGCGCGATGCCGCCCAGGCGCAGGCGCTGCAGGAACTCGCTGGGCGCCTCGACGCGGTCGCTCCACCAGTGGCCTTCGGTGTTCATGTACTCGCGCTGCGCCTTGGCCTGGATGCCCTCGGCATGCAGCGCTTCAAGGTATTTCTTGTCGCCGCTCAGCTGCCACGCGGTGATGGCGGCGAAGCCGGTGTCGCCCTTGTCGGCGTCGGCGACCAGTTGCCGGCCCCAGTCCTGCTGGCGGCCGAGCAGGTCGATGAAGTTCTCGCCCAGGTTGGACAGCGCGTTCGGGCCGCCACGCAGCACGCGGTAGTCCAGCGCCTTCAGGTAGCGGTCGTCGCCGCTCCAGCGCCACGCCGCCCAGAACGTGTGCATGACGTCGCCGCCACCCGAGCCCTGGTTCAGCTCGCCGCCGCGGGTCTTGCCGGTGGCCCAGTTGATCTCGTTGGGCAGCGCCCAGCGGCCCTTGTCGTCGGTGTAGGCGTGGGCCAGATAGCTGTCGGCCAGACCGGTGACCAGCTTGCGGCCGGTGGGATCGGCGTTGTACTCGCCCATCAGGAATGCCGGATGCAGCACCGGGAACGAGTACGGCTTCTGCCACTGCCAGTTCGGTTCGCGGTAGACCTTGTTGCCGCCGAACCAGTTGCTGGAGAACAGCAGCTGCCCCTGCGGGTTGCGCAGGATGATGCGCTCGTCGAAGGCCTTGACCGTCTCCATCAGGCGCTCGACGGTCAGTGGATCGCCCCAGTTGAGGTAGAGCATCGCGCTGTTGGCGTTGATGCCATCCTCGTAGGAATGCAGTTCGTCGGTCTCGATGGTGCTCAGGCCGTTGGCGAACATGCCGTTCCTGTACACCGCATCGGACAGCGCGGTCAGCGAGGCATTGATGCGCTCGGGCTCCACGCCCATCAGCGCCAGTCCCGGCCACTGCTGGGTGAGGTCGGTATCGTCGGAAATGCCGCCACCGAAGTCGCCGTATTCGACCTGGCGGTTGTCGATCCACCAGTCGACGAAGCGGCGCACGCGCTTGAGGTCCTCCACCTGCCGGAACGCCCACAGCGGAACGCCCTTGGGCGGCTGCGGCTGCTGGAACGGCGGCTTGCCCTGGCTGTTGTAGCTGATGTAGTTCCAGTACAGCCGGCCCAGCTCGTGTTCCGGATCGACCCGCAGCAGATCGCTCAGGTCGGCGTAGACACGCGCGTACAGGCGTTGGCGCTTGGAGGTGGTGTGCTCCTCGACCAGGAAGCCCCAGTTGTCGCGCACCTGGTTGAAGCGGTCGGCGACGTGCTCCTTGAGCGCCTCCGCGCGGTCCTTGAACACCAGCCGCACTTCGGCGCCGTCCAGCGAAGCGGCATTGAAGCCGGGCGCGGCCGAGGCGATGGAAATCCACAGGCTGTCGGCGGTGAGGATGCGGTCGCGCAGGTCCAGCCACAGCGTGCGCTTCTGACCGGGCCGCACCGAGACCGACACGTCGATCATGTCGCGCGCCGGCCAGATCGGATCCTTGATGCGGATGTTCAGCGGGATCAATCCGTCATGCGTTGCCGGCAGGTCGAGCGCGGGAAGATCGAGCGCCACGCCGTCCAGCCCGTCGTGCATGTTCTCCCAGCTGTAGGCCCAGCTGCGGATCAGCGGCTGCGCCGCCGGCGCGTCGCCGACGCCGGATGGCACCAGTACGTGCACGATCGGCTGCGGATGCGCAGGCAGCGAACCGGCCGCGCGCCGGCGCGAGCCGGCGCCCTTGGGCAGCGCCATCACCACGCTGCGTTCGTCCGGTGCGAAGCGCCCATCGATGTAGTCGCGCAGCGCGGCGACGTTGGTGTAGTCCGGCAGCACGCTGCTGTCGACCAGGTAGCGCTGCTTGACCGTGCCCTGCGGCTCGGTGGCGTCGCTGACGTGGTAACCCCAGATTTCCTGGATCGGAGTTTCCTGCTCGGCGTTGGAGAAGCGCAGCGCGCCACCGGTCTGGGTGGCGAACTCATCGACGCTGCGGACCACGCCCTTGGGGCGGGTGAATAGGGTGCCGGCATCGCCGTCGAGCGTGCCGAAGGCCGCGCCGCGGATCTCGATGCGGTTGATCTGCTCATTGGCAGGCACCGTCAGATCGAGGTGCTGCCCGCCTTCAACATAGGTGTTCCAGTCCGGCAGCTGGAAGTAGTCGTTGCGGCCGGGCAGGCGCGAGCGGTTGTAGACGCCGGGCCAGGTGGTCTCGGCAATGCCGTCGGTGCCCTTCCACATCCACTGCTTCTTGTCCTTGGCGTCGGCGAACTCGATCTTGCGGATCGTCGTTGTCGCCGCGGCCAGCGCGGGCGGCGGGGCGCCTTCCCAGCCGTAGCGGTGCCACCATGCCCGCTGCGAGGCGGTCGCGGCGTCATCCGCGCGCGGTTCGGCATTGCGCGCCAGCGCGGCCACGCCGTCGGCGTCGAGCATGCGGTCGTAGACGCGGATCTCGTCGACGTCGCTGCCGCGCAGGAAGTTGTAGCGGCTCTGCACCTGGTAGGGCGCCATTACCCGCCCGGCCAGGCCGAGCTGGTCGAGCGCGGCATCGTAGTCGCCGGTGGTCTCCGCGCGCGCCACTTCGCGGCCATCGAGGAACAGGCGCACGCCCCGGTCCTCGTCCCAGGCGAAGGCGATGTGCTGCCATTGCACCGGCGACGGGTTGTTTTCCAGCCGGAAGGAAACGCGGGTGCGCGCCAGGTTGGCGTCGGTGACGAAGGCATCGAAACCGTGGCCGTTCCAGTCGATGCGCAGCCAGGTCATGTCCCAGCTGCTGTGGTCGGCGTAACCGACGCGGAAGATCACGAACGGCGCTTCGCCCACGGCGTAACGCGAACGCCAGAAGAAGGACAGGGTGCCGCGCTCGGCGCGGATGTTGCCCGGTGCGTTCCACGACAGCACGCCGTCGTCTTCCCAGCGGATCGCGCGGCCATGGGCACCGTCGTCGACCAGGCTCACCTTGTCCTGGAAATTGGGAACCGCGTCGCCCTGCGCCTGGTCGGCGACGAAACCCTGGTCGGCCGAGACGCGGAACAGCAGTTGCGCCGGGGAAGAATGCGCCGCCGCCGGGAGAGCGGCGGACAGCGCGGAAGCCAACAGCAGGGGACGGAGCAGGGAGCGGGCGGAACGTCGTGACATCGTGCGTCTCTTGGAAGCGTGCGTGCGGTTGCCTGTGCCGCATGCGGTGGGCCAAGTTAGCGACGCACGTGCGCCATCACATCCTGCGTCGCACCATCTCCGGAACGCCCCGGCGCCGGGCCGGGGCGGGGTTCATCGCATCAGAACCTGTAGCGCAGGCCCAGCGTGTAGGTGCGGCCGGTCTGGCTGTACTCCAGCGGCAGCGACACCGACGGGTTGGCCACCCACGATTCCTGCGCCTCGTTGGTCAGGTTGGCGCCTTCCAGGCTGATTTCCAGCTTGTCGCTGATGCGGTAGTGGATCGACGCATCGAGGATGGTGGTGCCGCTCTGGCCGTGGACGCCGTTGGCTTCGCTGTTGAAGCCCGTCTCGGTGCCCGGCACCTGGATCAGGTAGTCGTTGCGGTTGGTGGCCGACACGCGACCGGAGAAGCTCTTGCCTTCATAGAACAGGGTGGCGTTCCACGAATTCTTGGACTGGCCGGTCATCGGCGCCTTCTGCGCGGCGGCGCCGGAGGACAACAGGTACTGGATGTCCGAGTCCACGTAGGTGTAGTTCAGCTGCGTGCCGAAGTTGCTCCACTTGCCCGGCAGGAAGGTGAAGGGCTGGACATAGTTCAGCTCCACGCCCTGCAGCTTGCCGCCCGGGGTGTTGATCGGCACGGTGAACACGAATTCGTCGCTGGGGCTGGCGTTGAGATTTTCCAGCAGGCTGGCCGGCAGACCGCTGTCGGCATAGATCCGGGTTTCGCGGGTGTTCTGGATGTAGCTGCCGATGTCCTTGTAGAACAGGGTCGCGCCGAGCATGGCGCCTTCGTCGAAGTACCACTCCAGGCCCAGGTCGTAGCTCTTGGCGCGCACCGGGTCGAGCATCGGGTTGCCGCCGCTGACCGTCTTCGCACTGCCGCTGACGTTGACCGTCACGCCCGGGGTCAGGCTGCCCAGGCCCGGGCGCGACATCACCTTGGCCGCGGCGAAGCGCAGCAGGAAGTCCGGGGTGACTTCGGCCACCACGTTCAGCGACGGCAGGGTGTCGTTGTATTCGCGGGTCACCGTGGCGGCCACCGGCTTGCCGCTGGCGGTGGCGACACCGGTGGAGGTCTGCTTGGTCCTGACGTGGCGCACGCCGAAGTTGCCGTACACCGGGATCGAGCCGATCTCGGTGGAGAACTTGCCCATCAGCCAACCGCTGCGGTCCTGTTCCTCGACGCTGCGCATGCTGGCGGCGTAATCGCTCAGCGCGTAGATGCCCTCGCCGCTGAGGACGCCGAACAGGTTGGCGATGGCGTCGAAGTTCGGCACCACCCACTTGCCCGGCGAACCGGCCATTCCGCCGAGGCTGGCCTGTTCGGTCATGTCGACCGGGACGATCTTGCCGCCCGTGCTGAAATTCGGCAGCGAGGTGGCCTCGTTCGCGGTCCGCCGGCGCTCCATCGAATCGAAGCTGTAGTTCTTGCCCTGCACGCCGCCGCTCAGGGTGAACGACGGGCCGACGACCCAGGCGAAATCCAGCTCGCCGTTGTGGAACTCGTTGGTCACGTAGTTCTGGCGCAGGCGGATGGTGGACAGCGTCCAGTCACTCGGATCGGTCGGGCTGACGCCGTAGTCGAACACCGGCCTGGTCATGCTGCCGCGGTAGTCGTAGCTGTAACCCTGCACGTCCAGCTTGTCCATCATGATGGTCGCCTGGACCGGATTGTCATGCTTGGACCTGGAGGTGCCGACCCTGCCGCTGAGGGTGAAATTGTCGGTCAGCTTGTGCTCGCCATCGAGGCCGACCTGGTAGAAATCCGTGCTCCACTCGTCATGGCGGTTCTCGGCGCGGATGTCGACGTTGTCCATCTTCGCGTAGACCAAGGCGCCATTCTCGACCACCCCGTCCCTGACCACGATCTGGGCCTTGCCGTCGTTGCCGGTCTTGCTCAGGCCGTTGGCCTCGATGTACTTCTCGTCGCGCTGGGCATCGATCTTCGAGTACAGCATGTCCAGGCTGAAGGTGGTGCGGTCGCTGGGCTTGAACTGCAACGAACCGGTCACGCCCAGGCGCTTCTGGTCGTGCTCCATCAGCGTGTAGCGCGGGAAGCGCGGCGTGTAGACCTGGTCGCTGCAGACCCCGGGGAATGGAGCGCTCTTGGTGCTGCAACCCGCAAAGCCGACACCCTTCGGATTGGCCGTATTGGTCGGTGTGTTCGCCAACGCATTGGCCCAGCGCACCGTGCCGGTGCCTTCCTCCACGGTATCGCGCTCGGAATACGCCACCGACAGCAGCGCGCCGATCTTGCCGTCGGCCCAGCTGTTGGCGATCAGGCCGGCGAAGCGCGGCATGGCCGCCTGCGAGGCATCGTTGTAGGCCGCCTGTACGTTGGTCACGAGGGTGAAGCCGTCGTAATCGAACGGCCGCGCGGTGCGCAGGTCGACCGTGGCGCCGAGCGAGCCTTCCTCCACGTCGGCCGAGGCGGTCTTGCGCGCGATCAGCTGCGAGAACAGGTCCGAGGCGAATACGTTGAAGTCGAAGCCGCGGCTGCGGTTGGTGCCGCCCTGGCCGTCGCTGCTGCCGACGGTGCTCAGCGCTTCCATGCCGTTGATGCGCACGCGGGTGAAATCCGGGCCCAGGCCACGCACGGTGATCTGGCGGCCTTCGCCGCCGTCGCGGGTGATGACCACGCCGGGGATGCGCTGCAGCGATTCGGCCAGGTTGCTGTCCGGGAACTTGCCGATGTCCTCGGCGACGATGGCGTCGACCATGCCGGCCTCGCCACGCTTGATGTCCAGTGCCTTCTCGACGCTGGCGCGGTAACCGGTGACGGTCACGGTGTCCAGTTCGGTGGCGGCAGCGCCGGCATCCTGCGCCGACGCGGCGCCGGCCTGCAGGGCCAGCGCGATCGACAGCGCGAGCAAGGTAACCGGTGTCTTTTTCTGCTTGCTGTGTGGATACATGTGTTTCCCCCTCTCCAAAGGTTTACATGCGAAGCGGTGATTCCTGTAGTGCCAAAGGCCTATGACACCGCTGGTCAAAACCGAAAGTAGCAGGCGCGCAGGGAGGGAGCATCTTGCACTGCAACAGACGGAGAAACCGCCGCAACCCCTTGTCTTTGGGACATTACGGCGCCGATACCGACAGGGACAAGAGACAATTCCGGATGTATGACACCGATGGTCAAACTATCGTGCCATCATTCCCGCCCGTGTAGACCGCGACAGGAGTCCCGATGAGTTCCCCCCGTGTTGTCTGTTTCGGCGAGCTGCTGCTGCGGCTCGGCGCCCCCGGCCACCAGCTGCTGCTGCAGACCCCGGCCCTGGAGGTGCATTGCGGCGGTGCCGAGGCCAATGTCGGCGTGGCGCTGGCGCACTTCGGCCACGACGTGGCGATGGTCGGCGTGGTCGCCGACAACCCGCTGGGCGCGGCGGTGACCGGGCAATTGCGCCGGCATGGCGTGGACACCGGCCGGGTGCGCCGCGGCGAAGGCCGCATGGGCCTGTACTTCCTGACCACCGGCGCCGGCCACCGGCCCAGCGAGGTGGTCTACGACCGCGCCGATTCGGCCTTCGCCAACGCGCGCGCCGACAGCTACGACTGGCCGGCGCTGCTGCACGGCGCGCAGTGGCTGCACCTGTCCGGGGTGAGTCCGGCACTCGGCGCCGAGGCCGCGCAGGCCACGCTGGCGGCAGCGCGCGCGGCCAACGCGGCGGGCATCAAGGTGTCCTTCGACGGCAATTTCCGGCCGAAGCTGTGGGAACGCTGGGGCGGCGACGCGAAGGCGATCCTGCGCGACCTGTTCGACTGCGCGCATATCGTGTTCGCCGACCACCGCGACATCGGCGTGGTGCTGGGCGGCGGGTTTCCGCAGGCCGAGGCGCAGGCACGCGTGGACGCGGCCGCGGCGATGGCGTTCGCCGCCTTCCCGCGCCTGCAGTACCTGGCCTGCACCCAGCGCACGACGCACAGCGTCGGCCACCATTCGCTCGGCGCGATGCTGCTCGGCCGCGACGGCACCCGCGCCGTGGCGCCGACCGAGGAGCTGACCGATATCGTCGACCGCATCGGCGGCGGCGACGCCTTCGCCGCCGGCGTGCTGCACGGCCTGATCGAAGGCTTCGACGCGGATGCCACGATCCGCTTCGGCCTGGCCGCGGGCTGCCTGAAGCACTCCATTCCCGGCGATTTCAACCCGGTCGGCGTGGCCGACGTCATGGCCCTGGTGGGCGAAGGAAGGTTCGATGTCCGGCGCTGATCCGCGCGTGCGCGCTGTCCTCAAGCTGGCGCCGGTGGTCCCGGTGTTCACCCCCGACGCCATCGACGATGCGGTGCAGGTGGCGCAGGCGCTGTTCCGCGGCGGCCTGCCGGTGATCGAAGTGACGCTGCGCACGCCCACCGCGATGGCGGCGATCAAGGCGATGGTCGAGGCCGTGCCCGACGCGGTGATCGGCGCCGGCACCGTGCTGGACGCGGGGCAGATGGAGCAGGTGAAGGCCATCGGCGGCCGCTTCGCGGTCTCGCCGGGCGCCACCGACCGGCTCTACGCCGCCGCGCGCGATACCGACCTGCCGTTCCTGCCGGGCGTGGCCACTTCGTCGGAGCTGATGCGCGGGCTGGAGCAGGGGCTGGACACGTTCAAGTTCTTCCCGGCGGTGCAGGCCGGCGGCACGGCGATGCTGTCGGCATGGAACGGCCCGTTCGGCGACGTGCGCTTCTGCCCGACCGGCGGCATCGGCGCGCAGACCGCCGCCCAGTTCCTGCACCTGCCCAACGTGCTGTGCGTGGGCGGTTCGTGGCTGACCACGCGCGAGCTGCTGGCGGCGCGCGACTGGACCGGCATCGAGCGGCTGGCGCGCGAAGCGGCGGTGCTGGCAGGCTGAGCCGGCGGGCGGCGTCCCGGCGCATGCTCCCTGCCCAGGGCGTGATCACGATCAATGCGGCGTCCGCCGGACGTCGCCAGAGTAGGGACATTCCCTGACGGAGATCGCGCATGGACAGGACGATGAAGGCCGCGGTGGTGCGTGCGTTCGGCCAGCCGCTGGTTATCGAGGAGGTGCCGGTGCCGCGGCCGGGCGCCGGCGACATCCTGGTGAAGATCGAGGCCTGCGGCGTCTGCCACACCGACCTGCATGCCGCCGGGGGCGACTGGCCGGTCAAGCCCGAGCCCCCTTTCATTCCCGGCCATGAAGGCGTGGGCCATGTGGTCGCGGTGGGCGCAGGCGTCCGCCATGTGAAGGAAGGCGACCGCGTCGGCATCCCCTGGCTGTATTCGGCCTGCGGCCATTGCGAGCACTGCCTGGGCGGCTGGGAAACGCTGTGCGAAAGCCAGCGCAACACCGGCTATTCGGTCAACGGCGGATTCGCCCAGTACGCACTGGCCAACGCCGACTATGTCGGGCACCTGCCGAAGAACCTGGGCTTCGTCGAGATCGCCCCGGTGCTGTGCGCCGGCGTCACCGTCTACAAGGGCCTGAAAGTCACCGACACCAAGCCGGGCGACTGGGTGGCGATCTCCGGCATCGGCGGCCTGGGCCACATGGCCGTGCAGTACGCGCGGGCGATGGGCCTGAACATCGCGGCGGTGGACGTGGACGAGGACAAGCTCGCCCTGGCGCGACGGCTGGGCGCGGCGGTCACCGTCGATGCCCGTACCACGGACCCGGCAGCGTTCCTGAAGAAGGAGATCGGCGGCGCCCACGGCGCACTGGTCACCGCGGTGTCGCCCAAGGCGTTCGAGCAGGCGCTGGGCATGGTCCGGCGCGGCGGCACGGTATCGCTCAACGGCCTGCCGCCCGGCGATTTCCCGCTGGACATCTTCGGCATGGTGCTCAACGGCATCACCGTGCGCGGATCCATCGTCGGAACCCGCCTGGACCTGCAGGAATCGCTGCAGTTCGCCGCCGACGGCAAGGTCGCCGCGACGGTCACCACCGATACGCTGGACAACATCAATGCCGTGTTCGCGCGCATGCGCGCCGGCCAGATCGAAGGGCGCGTCGTGCTGGACATGAACGCCTGACCGTCCGCGCATGGCCGCCGTCGCCCGCATCCCCTCCCGCGGGCGCGGCGGTCGTGCCATCGCGGCCTCAGCGCGGCGCCCACTGCCACTGCAGGCCCAGCGTCCAACCCCGATCCGGGCCGGGTTCGTAATAGCGCTGGTTGCCGTCGTTGACGATGACCGAGCCGATGTAACGCCGGTCCAGCAGGTTGTCCACGCGCGCGAACAGGCGCAGCGGGCCATGCGCGGTCGGCCAGCGCCGGCTGGCTTCAAGGTTCAGCAGCGCGTGGCCCGGCGCACGGGCGTCGCCCAGGTCGGTGGCGGGCGTGGCGCTTGCGGCCACGGTTTCGACCGCCAGCAGCCACGTCCCCGGCTGCCAGCGCCAGCGTGCGTGCAGCTGCTGGCGCGGCACGCCCGGCAGGGCGCTGCCGGCCGCCACCGGATTGCGCGGCACGATGCAGGGCGCAGGCAGGCCGGTGCAGGTGAAGTAGCCCTCGCGCACGCTGGCCTGCAGCCGGGTCCAGGCCAGCTGCAGCTGCTGGCTCTCGCCGATGGGCTGCAGCCAGCCCAGCTCCACGCCCTGGCGGCGGGTGGCGCCGATGTTGCGGTAGCTGCTGCGGCCGCCGATGTTGCCGGCCACGGCCAGTTCGTCGTCGGTGTCGGCGCGGAACCACGCCAGCTCCAGCCGCGCGCCGGCCTGGTTGCGCCATTTGGCGCCGAGCTCGACGTTGCGGCTGGTGGCCGGGGACAGGTCCAGCGCCAGCCCGGCGCCGCCGTCGGCGCGATAGCCCAGCTCGTTGAAGGTCGGCGTCTCGAAGCCGCGCCCGGCCGAGGCATACAGGCGCAGATCCTCGCCGGCGCGGAACACCAGCCCGGCCACCGGCGTGGTCGCCGCGTAGTGGCGGCGGCCGCTGTCGTCGGGATTGCCGGCAACGATGTAATGGTCATCGGAACGGAAGCGCACCCGGCTGTGGCGCGCCCCGGCCAGCAGCGACCAGCGCGGGCCGAGCTGCCACCAGGCCTGCGCGAACTGGTCCACGTTGCCGACGCGGTCGCGCTGGTCGCGGCGCAGCCGGCCTTTGACGCCCAGCGCGTCGCCGACGAAGTTCTCATAGCCGGTGCGATGCTGCCGCTGGCCGTCGGCGTTGGCGCCGACCACCAGTTCCAGCGGCCGGCCCGCCAAGGCGCCGTGCCAGGCCCAGCGCGCATCCACGCCGCCGTAACCGCCGTCCAGGTCGATCACCCCGCCCGAGTGCAGGGGATTGGCCTGTGCCGCAGGCGGGATCGCCAGGAACTGCTCGACCGTGCGCTGTCCGGCATAGGCCATCAGCCGCCAGGTCCGGCGCTCGCGATCCAGCGTATACACCGCGCCGGCCTGTGCCTGCCGCACCGATTTGCGGGTGTCGTACTGGGTGGCGACGGCGGTGGCCCGGCGCGGATCGGTGCGCGCCTGTTCGGCGGTCAGGCCCAGCGGGTCCTGCGCGTGCGGGGCATCGAGCACGTTGAACAGCAGGTCCAGGCGCTGGCCCGGCGCTGGCTCGAACCCGAGCCGCGCGTTGAGCGATCCGCGCCGCGCCGCGCTGTGTTCGCGCCAGCCATCGGTGCGGTAATCGCTGGCGGCGACGTTGTAATGCATGGCTTTGGCCTGGCCCCTGAGCTGCAGGCCCAGGCTGCGGCTGTTGTCGCTGCCGAAGGTCGCGCGCAACCGCCACGGGTCGCCCGCCTGGCCATCGGCGCTCCACAGCTGCACCACACCGCCGGACGAGTTGCCGTACAACGCCGAGAACGGCCCGCGCAGCACGTCGATGCGTTCGGCGCCGAGCAGGTTGAAATGCGACAACTGGCCCTGCCCGTCGGGCATCGTCGCCGGCACGCCGTCGACCAGCAGCCGTACGCCGCGCACGCCGAAGGTGGAGCGCGCGCCGAAACCGCGGATCGACAGCTGCGTGTCCTGCGCCAGGTTCTGCCGCTCGCGCGCCAGCAGGCCGGGAACGCCGCCCAGGGCTTCGGACACCAATGCGCCACGGCCAGCGCCGTCCTCGTCCACGCCGACGCTGGTCATCGACGCGGGCAGGTCGAAATCGTCGGTCGCATGCACACGCGCGGCCTGCACCTGCACGGCGTCCAGCGTGGCGGGCGCCGTGCCGGCCGATACCGTCGCCGGCAGCGCCACTGCCAGGCCGATCGCCGGAAACAACCGTCTACATCGCTTCATGCCGGCATCATCGCCGATCGCCGGCGAGCGCTGCGTCGCGCCGCGACGGTTCCGCCTGAAACCCTGCGGCCAATGGCGCCCGGCCCTGTTAGGATGGGCCGGTTTGACCGCGTTGCGCGGTCGTCCCGAACTTCTCTCCTCCCGCCACCGTGACGAGTACCGCCGTGTCCTTCTTTGCAAACGTGGAACAGGTTCCTGGCGACCCGATCCTGGGTCTGACCGAGGCTTACAACGCCGACCCGCGCCCGACCAAGGTCAACCTTGGCGTCGGCATCTATTACGACGAAGACGGCCGCATCCCGCTGCTGCGCGCCGTGCACCTGATCGAGCAGCAGCTCGCCGCCGAGGCCAAGCCGCGCGGCTACCTGCCGATCGACGGCCTGCCTGCCTATACCCAGGCCACCCAGAAGCTGGTGTTCGGCGAGGGTTCGGAGCTGATCGCCGCCGGCCGCGTGGCCACCTCGCAGACCATCGGCGGCAGCGGCGCGCTGCGCGTGGGCGCGGACCTGCTGCACAAGCTGCTGCCGCACGCCACCGTCGCCATCAGCAACCCGAGCTGGGAAAACCACCGCGCCGTGTTCGGCGCCGCCGGCTTCGACATCGTCGACTACACCTACTTCGACAACGCCAGCCACGGCCTGGATTTCGCCGGCATGGTCGCCGACCTGCAGAAGCTGCAGCCGGGCACCGTGGTGCTGCTGCACGCCTGCTGCCACAACCCGACCGGCGCTGACCTGAGCACGGAGCAGTGGAAGCAGGTCGCCGCGCTGCTGAAGGACCGCCAGCTGTTCCCCTTCATCGACATGGCCTACCAGGGCTTCGACAAGGGCATCGAGCAGGACGGCCAGGCCGTGCGCATCATCGCCGAGGCCGGCATCGACAGCTTCATCGTCGCCAACTCTTACTCCAAGTCGTTCTCGCTGTACGGCGAACGCGTCGGCGCGCTGTCGGTGGTGGGCCCGGACGCGACCTCGACCAAGGCCGTGCAGTCGCAGGTCAAGCGCATCATCCGCACCATCTACTCCAGCCCGTCCACCCATGGCGCGGCGCTGGTCGCCGGCGTGCTGGGCAGCGCCGAGCTGCGCGGCATGTGGGGCTCCGAGCTGACCGAGATGCGCGAACGCATCCACGCCCTGCGCGCCGGCATGGTGCAGAAGCTGGCCGCCCTGGGCGCGCCGGAATTCGGCTTCATCCAGCAGCAGGCCGGCATGTTCTCCTACTCGGGCCTGAGCAAGGCGCAGGTGGACCGGCTGCGCGACGAGTACGGCATCTACGCCGTCGGTACCGGCCGCATCTGCGTGGCCGCGCTCAGCCAGAAGAACCTGGACTACGTGGCCAAGGCCGTCTACGAAGTCAGCCGCGGCTGATCCGGTGCCCTTGCCATGATCGAAAAAAAGCCCGGCCGAATCCGGGCTTTTTTTCATCCATGGGCACGGCCGGCACCGGCATGTTCAGCCCGGTACCAGCCAGGTCGTTGCCGCCGCGCCCACCACCATCGCCGCCAACCCCGCACTGACGGCGGCTCCATAGCGTGGGCCACCGCTGGCGAAGGCCAGTATCGACTTGGCCAGCGACGCCGATGCCAGCAGGGCGACCACGCCCCAGCGCGCCGTCGCCAGTTCCAGGCCGCCGGAAGCGGCGAGACTGGCGATGCTGGCCGCCGCCGCGTGCAGTTCGCCCAGCGCGGCGATGGTGGCCCCCACCAATGCCCCCGCCTGGCCGAACAACTGACGCAATCCTTCGGACACCAGCAGCACCGCGGCGATCACCAGCACGATCATCAACGCATGCCCCAGCCGGAAGGCGTTGGCGGCGGAAGTCGGCGGCAGCGTTTCTTCCTTCACCTGGCGCAGGCCCAGCAGCGAGAACGCCAACAACGACAGCGACGCGGCCAGCAGCGGCCACGCGCTCGCACGCAACAACGCGGGCGAGGTGGTGCCGATCACCGCCGCGAACAGCAGCAGGGAGGCCAGATTAGCCAGCAAGGCGGCCGACGCCGAGGGCCCCACCAGCGCGGCCGAGGCCCTGCTGCCACGGCCGAACCCGGCCACTGCCGCCGTGGACGAGGCGAAACCGGAGAAGAAACCCGCCACCGGCAGGCCCCGACGGGCGCCTACGGCCCGCAGCGCGATGTGGCCGAGCATGCCCACGCCCATCACCAGCACCACGATCCGCCACAACCTGGCCGGCACCAGCACTCCCCAGGGATCGATCGCGGTCACCGGCAACAGCGGCAGCACCACCAGCGCGCAGGCGGCCAACAGCAGCGCATCGCGCATCTCCTGGTCGCTGATCACCTCGCGGCTCAACCGCGCCAGCGGCGCCTTGGCCCACAGCAGGATCGCCACCACCACGCCGAGCGCCGCCGCCAGTTCCTGCTCTTCAAGCGCCAGGCCACCCAGCAGCACCGTGACCAGCAGGGCGACCTCGCCGGTCAGGCCCGGATCGTCGCGGGCGGTCACCCGGTAGCTGCTCCACGCCAGCAGGGCAGCCGCCAGCAGCGCCACCAGGAATGCGGCCTGTCCCAGCGCGAGGGCCACGGCCCCCATCAATGCCAGCAATGCGTGTGTACGCACGCCCGCCTGCGCCGATGCGGCGTTTCCATGCTGGCGCTCCCGCACCGCGCCGATCAGCAGGCCGATGCCCAGTGCCGCCGGCAGGCCATGCGTTGCCTGGTCCCAGTCCATGTCCTCTCCCTCCGGGGCGTCCATGGTATGCCGCCTGTAGCCGGCGTCGATGGCATCTACCGGCTTCCCGTACCGACAAACCCTGTCCAGTTCCACCCACAGGCGGGACACGGCCCGGCCTGCCCCGGCCCTCGACTCGTAAATGCAGGGACAACCCGCGACAATAGCGTTCCTTTCCGCTGAAGGTAGCCATCGTCCATGTCCCGCACGTCGTTGACCCGCTTCCTGATCGAAGAACAGCATGCCCGGCGCATCAACGCCGACCTGCGCCAGCTGGTGGCGGTCGTGGCCCGCGCCTGCACCAGCATCTCGATCGCGGTGAGCAAGGGCGCGCTGGGCGGCGTGCTCGGCGACGCCGGCACCGGCAACGTGCAGGGCGAGGCGCAGAAGAAACTGGACGTGATCTCCAACGAGATCCTGCTCGAGGCCAATGCCTGGGGCGGCCACCTGGCCGCCTGCGCATCGGAGGAGATGGACCACAGCCAGCCGGTGCCGTCCGAATATCCGCACGGCGACTTCCTGCTGCTGTTCGATCCGCTGGACGGCAGCTCCAATATCGACGTGAACGTGTCGGTGGGCACCATCTTCTCGGTGCTGCGCGCGCCGGCCGGCGTGGACAAGCCCGGCGACGAGCACTTCCTGCAGCCGGGCGTGCAGCAGGTCGCGGCTGGCTACTGCATCTATGGGCCGAGCACGATGCTGGTGCTCAGCGTCGGCCACGGTACCCACGCCTTCACCCTGGACCGCGAGACCGGCGAGTTCGTGCTGACCCAGCGCGGCATGCAGGTGCCGGCCGACACGAAGGAATTCGCCATCAACATGTCCAACCAGCGCCACTGGGAAGCGCCGATGCAGGGCTACGTGGCCGACCTGCTGGCCGGCCGCGAGGGCCTGCGCGGCAAGGACTTCAACATGCGCTGGATCGCCTCGATGGTGGCCGACGTGCATCGCATCCTCACCCGCGGCGGCATCTTCATCTATCCGTGGGACAGGAAGGATCCGTCCAAGGCCGGAAAGCTGCGGCTGATGTACGAGGCCAACCCGATGTCGATGCTGATCGAACAGGCCGGTGGCGCCGCTACCAATGGCCGCCAGCGCATCCTCGACATCCAGCCCGACCAGCTGCACCAGCGCGTGCCGGTGTTCCTCGGCTCGCGCAACGAGGTGGCCGAAGCCACCCGTTACCACCACGAGCACGACGCGCGGGGCTGAGTCCACGCGGCCTGCGGGGAGAGCGGGGCAATGCCCCGCTGTGGCAGCATCGGGAAAGCCCCTGCCGCGCGTTTTCCGGCACGACACAGGCGCGCCGGTTCGAGCCACCGTCGGCGTTTTCCCTGAGGCCATGCCGATGCGCGCATCGATCGCCGTACCCCTGCGGCTGGTTTCCGCCTTGGCCTGGGCACGGACGCCGACGCTCGAACAGGCCGATACCGACTGGAGCCGCCTGCGCCTGCAGGGCGATGCATCGGCGCTGGCCGCGCTGTTGGCCGAGGACTGGCTGCTCCCCCGTTCCGATGGCCGGGTGCAGCACAGAGCCGGCTATCTGCAGGGACAGGAACTGGCCAAGCGCACTCACCGCAACACGCGCATCGACAACGCGGACGTACAGGTACGCGGCTACGGCGATACCTCCGTGATCAGCGGCACCCGCGCGCAGGCCGCGACCCGCAATGGCCAGCCAGCCCAGGGAAGGGCGCCAGCGCTTCACCTGCGTGTGGGCGCTGCGCGATGGCCACTGGCAGAGGCTGTCCTCGCACTCCTCGCGGTTGTCCGGGCCCCGGCCCTGACGGCGACGACCGCAGGGCATCCGTGGCGGATCAGAACAGCTCGCCCTGCGGCGAGGCTTTCTTCGGCGGCAGCGGCGGCACGAAGCGGCTGCAATCCAGCCACGGCCATTGCTCGCGCGAGGCGTTGAAGCCCAGGCGTTTGCTGGCCAGCCCGAAACGCCGCGCCAGCAGCTGCGCGTACACGCCTTCGCCGCGCATGCGCTTGCCGAACTGGCTGTCGTAGTCCTTGCCGCCGCGCAGCTGGTTGAGGGTGCTCATGACGTGTTCGGCCCGCTGCGGATGGTGCGCCTGCAGCCATTCGCGGAACAGCGGCGCCACCTCGTAGGGCAGGCGCAGCAGCACGTAGCCGGCACTGCGCGCGCCTGCATCGCGTGCGGCTTCCAGCACCGCTTCCAGTTCGGCATCGTTGATCCACGGGATCACCGGCGCCACCATCACGCCGACCGGAATCCCGGCCTCGTGCAGGCGCCGCATCGCCCGCAGCCGCGCATGCGGCGCGGAGGCACGCGGTTCCAGCTTCGCCGACAGGTGCGGGTCCAGCGAAGTCACCGAGAAATGCACGCTGACCAGGCGCTGCGCGGCCAGCGGCGCCAGCAGGTCGATGTCGCGTTCGACCAGCGCGTTCTTGGTGATCAGCGAGAACGGATGGCGGGTTTCCAGCATCACCTCGATCAGCTGGCGGGTGATGCCCAGTCTGCGTTCGACCGGCTGGTAGGCGTCGGTGTTGATGCCCAGCGCAATGGGTTTGACCACATAGCCGGGCCGGGCCAGCTCCCTGCGCAGCAGTTCGGCGGCATTGGTCTTGGCGAAGATCTTGGTCTCGAAGTCCAATCCCGGCGACAGGTTCAGGTAGGCATGGGTGGGCCGCGCGAAACAGTACGAACACCCGTGCTCGCAGCCGCGGTACGGGTTGACCGACTGGTCGAAGCCCACGTCCGGAGACGTGTTGCGGCTGATGATGCTGCGCGCGACTTCGACGCGCACGTCGGTCCGCAGGCGCGGCGTGGCGAATTCCTCGCCATCGTCGGCCAGCCAGCCGTCGTCGACGGTATCGGTGATGGTGGTCTCGAAGCGGCCGGGCAGGTGGCTGGCGGCACCTCGGCCCTTGATCGGAGTCGGCATCGGCCTACGCTAGCGCGGCCGCGTCGCAGATGCAGCGACGCGGCGTTCATGCAGGTGCACGGCCATGGCCGGCCTCGCGCGCCATGCACGGGCCATGGCTAGAATCGCCGCATGCGCGAAGCCCTCCACAGTCTCTGGACCAGCGTGTCCTCCATCCCGCACGCGGCGCAGATCCTGGCGACCGCCTATGTGCTGTACCTGGTGCTGCTGGCCGGCTACATCGTGCTGCAGAAGCGCGAGCCGGTGGCGACGCTGAGCTGGATCCTGTCGCTGGCGGCACTGCCCTACATCGGCCTGTTCGTGTTCTATGTGCTCGGCCCGCAGAAGATCGTGCGCCAGCGCCTGCGGCGCGGGCGTTCGCGCGAGGGCATGGAGGCCTACAACACGGTCTGCCCGGCCGATGCGCACTGCACCGAGCTGGCGCGCATCGGCCAGGCCACCACCGGCCTGCCGCCCAGCACCGCCACCGCCGTGGACTGGCTGGTCGACGGCGCGGCGACCTATGCGGCGATCCTGGCGGCAGTTGCCGGCGCAACGCGCCACGTGAACCTGGAGTACTACATCTTCGAGCCCGACCATGCCGGCACGGCCCTGCGCGACGCATTGGCCGAGCGGGCGAGGGCAGGGGTGAAGGTGCGCCTGCTGCTGGATGCGGTCGGTTCCTCGCGGGTCAAGCGCAGTTTCCTGCGGCCGCTGCTCGACGCCGGCGCCGAGGTGGTCTGGTTCCATCCGCGCCAGCTGCTCAAGCCGTTCAAGCGCCCGTGGCTGAACCTGCGCACCCACCGCAAGCTGGTGGTCATCGACGGCTCGCTCGCCTTCACCGGCGGCATCAACATCACCGACGAGGAGGACGACAGCCGCAATCCCGACGCTTACCGCGACCTGCACACGCGCCTGACCGGACACGTCGTGCGCAGCCTGCAGCTGGTGTTCCTGGAGGACTGGATCTACGCCAGCGGGCAGCGCATGGCCCACTTCGACCGGGAAGACCTCTTTCCCTCCGATGGCCCGGCACGGGAGGATGGCCGGGTGCAGGCACAGGTACTGGTGTCCGGCCCGGATTCCTCATGGGAGGCGATCCATCGCATGCACGTGGCGGCGATCCATGAAGCCGCCCGCCGCGTCTGGCTGGTAACGCCGTATTTCGTCCCCGGCGAAGCCGCGCGCATGGCGCTGACCTCGGCCGCGCTGGGTGGGCTGGACACGCGCCTGCTGGTGCCGCGTCGCAGCGACTCGCTGTTCGTCACCCTGGCCGGCCGCTCCTACTACGACGAACTGCTGCAGGCCGGGGTCAAGATCTACGAATACGGCCCGCGCATGCTGCATACCAAGGCCTTCATCGCCGACGACGATACCTGCATCGTCGGCAGCGCCAACTTCGACCACCGCAGCTTCCGCCTGAACTTCGAGCTGTCGATGCTCTACCACGACCGGGGACTGACCGCGGAGCTGGAAGCGATTCTGGCCCAGGAGTTCGCCTGCGCCACGCCGGTGCGGCCCGACCGCGATCGCCCGTTGTGGCGGCAGCGCCTGCCCGAAGCCTTCGCCCGGCTCGCTTCTCCCCTGCTGTAGCGTCCGGCGCATGGAAGCGTCCCCGGGCGGGCCGCTACACTGCTCGCCTCCACGGGAGATCGTCATGTACTGGCTGTTCCTGCTGCTCGCGCTGGGCGCCTTCACCCTTGCCATCACCACCACGCATGCGGGCCTGCTGCTCCTGGCGCTGCTGGCCGCGCTGCTCTTCTTCCTGCTGTGGATCAAGGGGCTGCATGCGGCACGCTTCGGCGGCGCGGCCAGCCAGCCTGCGCGCTCCCTGCACCCGGCCGAGCTGCAGGCCCTGCGCGACCAGCTGCGGCCGGCCGCTTCCCCGTCCCCCTCCGCATCTGAAGACCATCCGCCGTCATGACCCGCCTCAGCGTCAACGTCAACAAGATCGCCGTACTGCGCAACTCCCGTGGCGGCAACGACCCGGACGTGCTGCGCGCGGCAACGGCCTGCCTGGATGCGGGCGCGCACGGCATCACCGTGCATCCCCGCCCCGACCAGCGGCATATCCGCGCCGACGATGTCCATGCGCTTTCCGCGCTCACCCGTGCACGGGACGTCGAGTTCAACATCGAAGGCAACCCCTTCGCACCGCCGCGCGCCGGCTATCCAGGCCTGCTCCCGTTGTGCGAACAGACCCGGCCGGCGCAAGCCACCCTGGTGCCGGATGGCGATGGCCAGCTCACCTCCGACCACGGCTTTGATTTTGCCCGCGATGGCGAGCGCCTGCGTCCCCTGGTCGCCGCGTTGAAAGGCTTCGGCTGCCGGGTCAGTCTGTTCGTCGACGCTGGCAACCCCGACATCACCGCCGCCGCCGCGCTCGGCGCGGATCGCATCGAGCTCTATACCGGTCCCTATGCGGAGGCCTTCGCCGCCGGCTCCCCGGACGCCGCCCTGGCGCTGTTCGCGGATGCCGCACGGCGAGCGCAGGCCGCGGGCCTGGGCGTCAATGCCGGCCACGACCTGTCGCAGGCCAACCTGGGCCGCTTCCTGGAGGAGGTGCCGCAGGTGCTGGAAGTCTCCATCGGCCACGCACTGATAGGCGAGGCGCTGTATGGCGGACTCGATGCCACGGTGAAAGCCTATCTGGCGGCGATCGGCCATACGGGCTGAGTTGGGGCATGAAAGCGGCAGGGAACCGCGGGGGTTTCCTGCTGATCGGGCATCTTCCAGCCATGGGCCGGAATCCCCGCTACCGCATGGAATCGATCTTCTTTATTCCGGCTTCCTTGGCCTGGCCCAGGATTCTGGCCATCACCTCGTATCCGGAATCCGGGGCGGCATCGATCCGCAGTGCCGGCGGGTTTGCCGGGTCCTTTCTTACTTCCTCTTCCATCTTCCGCCCAAGTTCGTCCAGATCCAGCGGGTTGTCGTTCCAGTAAACCTGGTTGCCGGCATCCACGCGCAGATCGATCGGCGGCGATGGTTGGCGCAGCGGCAGCGAGGGATTGATGACCCGCTGCGGCAGATCCACTGCGACCGGATACCTCATGGCAGGCGCGATCAGCAGAAGAGCGATGCACAGTGAGCCGATCGCTCCTGCCGATACAGCCACCGCCAACACGATCCTGCCTGATTTCGACATGCGGATTTCCCCATGGCTCTGCTGTCCGGAGACTACCGCGTTTCGCCGCGGTCTTACGGAAAAAGAACGCCCCCGGCAAGCGGGGGCGTTCTCCAGTCGCGTCATGACTTGGGTATTGCGTTACTGCACGAAACCGATCTTCTTCATCTGAGCGTTCTTGGCCTGGGCCAGGATCTTGGCCATGACCTCGTACTCGGAATCCGGATTGGCATCGATGCGAAGTTCCGGCTGGTTGGTCGGATCCTTCTGTACTTCTTCTTCCATCTTCTGCTGCAGCTCGTTCACGTTCACCGGGCTGTTGTTCCAGTAAACCTGATTGCTCGCATCCACCCGCAGATCGATCGGCGGCGGCGGCTCGCGCAGCTGCGGCGGCGGATTGATGACCCGCTGCGGCAGGTCCACGGCGATCGGGTACGTCATGATCGGCGCGGTCACGATGAAGATGATCAGCAGCACCAACATCACGTCCACGAGGGGCGTGACGTTGATGTCGGCCATGGGGCCCCTGTTTCCACCACTACTGAATGCCATCGCTTATTGCCCCTTTTCTTTGGTGGCAACGAAGCCGACGTCCAGCATGCCCTGGCCCTGCGCGATCTTGGTCACTTCATTGATCACGCTCATCTTGGTGGTCTTGTCACCACGCAGGTTGAGCGGGGGCTGGGGCGTCTGCTGGGCAGCAGTGGCGAAACGCGACTCCAGGGTCTCCTTCGTCACCAGCTCATCGTTCCAGTAGAGCGAACCGTCTTCCTTGACAGCAACCGTGATCGGATTCGGACGTTTTTCAGCGTCGTCCGGATTGATGTTCAGGTTGGCCTCGGGCAGCTCTACCTTGACCTTGTGGGACATCAGGGGAGCCGTGATGATGAAGATGATCAGCAGCACCAGCATCACGTCCACGAGGGGCGTGACGTTGATGTCGGCCATGGGGCCGCTGCTGTTACCACTACTGAAAGCCATAACGGGCTCCGTCTATATCGTTGCGAGGACTGCTCTGCCGACGGCTCAGCGGACGCGCGAGCCGGTGGCGAAGAAGTCGTGCAGATCGTGCGCGAAGGTGTCGAACTTGCTGACGGTGGCGCTGTTGATCTTGCTGAAGAAGTTGAAGGCGAACACGGCCGGGATCGCGACGAACAGACCGATGGCGGTCATGATCAGCGCTTCACCCACCGGGCCGGCAACGGCGTCGATCGAGGCCGAACCGGTGGCACCGATCTTGATCAGCGCGCCGTAGATGCCCCACACGGTACCCAGCAGACCCACGAACGGAGCGGTCGCGCCGACGGTGGCCAGCAGGATCATGCCGCCCTGCAGCCTGTTGGATTCGCGGGTGACGGCCTGACGCAGGGCGCGATCGACGAACTCCGAACGGCTCAGGGTCTCGGCGGCACCAGCCTGCTGGTGGTGGGCAGCGGCCTGGGCAGCGTCCAGTGCGATCTTCGAGAACGGCTCGGAAGCCGGCTGCTCTTCCATGGCGCGGATGGCGTCCTGGGCATTGGCGGCATCCCAGAACATGCCCGGCACGCGGTCGGAAGCCGACTTCAGGCGGGCGGTGCGGAAGATGTTGATGACGGTCCAGTACCACGACATCGCCGACATCACGACCAGGGTCAGCAGCACGACCCAGGAAACCGCGAAGTCACCCGGCTTGGAGGTCATTTCGTGAATCAGATGCTCGAAGCCCATCTGCGAGAGCGCGTTGTTTGCGTTGCCCCCGGCAGCAGCGGCGATGAAGATTTCCTGCAGCATGACGCTTACCTTTGTTGTGTGTGGTGTTAAAGGGTGTAGCTAAAGTCGAACGGTTCCCTGGTGGCGGCCCTGCGGCCGCCGGGGATCAGCTCAGCGCAAAGTTGACCGGGACGCGGACGCGACCAGCCGCCTTCTGTCCATTGACGACGGAAGCATTGAACTTCCACTTGCGTGCAGCATCCATGGCGGCACGGTCGAGGTCGCGGTTACGGCTGGACTTCTCGACGGAGACATTGGTGACGTTGCCGCTGGCGTCGACATCAATGATCAGGATGACCTCGCCCTGGATACCGGCGCGGAAAGCGGCCGGCGGATAACGCGGCGGGTTCATGTTCTTGGACGAGATGTCCACGCTGGCCTGGATGTCGGTGACAGCGGCCGGCGGCGATGGCGGCGTCGGCGGCGTCACCACGTCGTTCGGGCGCGGTTCCGGCACGTCGACCACCGGTGCTTCCGGCGGCGGCGGCAGCGGCGAGGCCTTCGGCGGCGCCAGGTTCTTGACCGGCGGCGGCGGGGTGTCCTGCGGCGGCGGCGGCGGCGGCGGCGGTGGGGGCGGCGGCGGAGCGTCGACCAGGGTCACCATGACGTTGCGTTCCTTTTCCTTGGCGGCCTTGGGGGCCACGGCCGGGATCAGGAGCATCATCAGGGCTGCCAGATGGAGTGCGATTACAAAGGCGATACCGGCGATGCGGGGCCAGCTCAGACCCGTGTCTTTCTCGCCGTCATACCTGTGGTGGAAAACCAGTTGTTCCGTCATGCGCCAAGAGCTCGTTAGTGGGGCCGGGGCGGCGCTGTTCCGACGCCCCTGATTCAGCGGTGCATGACACCGCAGGAACCTCCAAGCTTATACCAATCCTGACCAGCTGCGCATCACAAATGCAGCTGTTCAGGCGTTATTCCTGCTTACTTCAGGTTGATGATCTTGTCTGCATCGGCCGGGTTCTTCACACCTTTAGCCTTTGCATCCCGGGCCGCCTGTTTGGCTTCGGGAATCCGCCCTTCAGCATGCAGCACACGCGCCAGATTCAGGTAGGTCTCGCCATCCTTGGAAAGCGGGGCGGCCTTCTGCCACGCCTCGATGGCCTGCGGGATCTGGTCGGAGTAGTAGTACGACTGCGCCAGCGCCAGGTAGACCTGGTAGTCCGGCTTGAGGATGCCCTTGGACAGGCCCTCGTTGATCACCGCAATGACGTCCTTTTCCTTGTTCTCGGTGTTGGCGTAGATCGAGTACAGCTGCTTGTACTCGCGCTCTTCGGTGAGCTGTCCGGCCGCGCGCAGCTTGTCCATCACCACGGCGGCCTTTTCCATCTGGTCGGCTTGCATGTACATGCTGGCCAGGTTCAGTTGCGCCTTCTTGTCGGCCGGGTTCTTCGCGGCCAGGGCCTCTGCTTCCTTGACTGCTTCGCCGGTCTGGCCGGCTTCGGCGTAGGCGGCCATCAGCAGCTGGTTCCAGTTGTCCTTGGGTTCGGGCGAAGCGGCGATGGCCGCCTTCAGCACCGGAATGGCCTCGGCGTACTTCTCGGTCTGGTACAGGGCCTGGCCCTTGATCACCAGCTCCTCGGGCTTGTGCGACTTGGACTCGGCGAAATACTTGTCCAGGTTGGCCAGGCCTTCAGCGTACTGCTCGTCCTGCAGCTGCAGCTGGGCAAGCATCAGCATGGCCTGGAAGTGGCCGTTGTTGTCCAGTTGGTTCAGGGTGACGGCCTGCTGCAGGTACTGCTTGGCGGCGGCGTTGTCGTCAAGGTTGTAGGCAGCCTGCGAAGCGAGCTGGTTGGCGACCGCCTTGTCATAGTCGTTGGCACCGTCGGCGGCGATGATCTCGTCAGCCAGCTTGCGGGTTTCCTCGTACTCGTCCTTGTTGTAGGCGACGAACAGCTTCTGCAGCTTGCCGCCCATCTTCGAGGACGGCTTGCCCTTGGGCTCTTCGCGGGTCGCTTCCGGATACAGCACCTGCGCCTTGGTCGAGCCATGGCCGCCGCGGCGTTCGCCACCACGATCGGACGAGCGCGACTGGGCGTCGGCGTCGGCAACCACAGCGCCACCAAGCACGGTCGCGATGAGGACGGAAAGCAGGGCCTGCTTATGGCTGCGGGAGATCATGGGTCACCTCGATGAAACCGCGGGGGGCGGTGCTGTAGACGGGCCGTCCGGTAAGACGGAGCCGCCAAACGTAACAGAAATTTTTTGACGGAGAAATCACTTGTGTTGCTGTACTGCAACAATGTCCAGGAGGCCGGCGTGGACATCCGCACGGGTCAGCCGCAACGGGGGGTGCGTCCTGCCGCCCGGGCCTGGCGATAGACAGGCTCCAGCGCATTGATGTCACGCTGCAGTTCGCGGATCCGGTTGGCTGGGTCGGGGTGGGTCGAGAGCCATTGCGGCGAGCGGGCGCCGCCGGCGGCCATCATGTTCTGCCAGAGGTCCACCGCCTGCGCCGGATCAAAGCCGGCCTGCGCCATCAGGCGCTGGCCGACCACGTCGGCCTCGCTTTCCTGGGTGCGGGAGTTGGGAAGCAGGAAACCGGTCTGCGCGACCATGCCGCCCCCCTGGGTCACCAGCTGCCCGTAGTCGCCGGCAAGGGCGCCGGCGATCTGCAGCAGGCTGGATGCTCCCATCTGCCGGGTCAGGCGTTCTTCGTGATGGCGGGAGATCACATGGCCGATCTCATGGCCGATCACCGCCGCCAGCTGGTCCTGGTTCTTCGCCACGCTGAAAATGCCGGTGTTGACGCCGACCTTGCCGCCGGGCAGGGCGAAGGCGTTGGGTTCCTTCTCCACGAACAATGCCGTCTCCCAACGTACGCCACGGTACTGTTGGGGCAACTCCGCGACCAGTGCGTTGACCACGCATTGCACGTAGGCATTTTGCTTGCCGTCCGTGCTCAGGGTCTGTTTCGCCTTGGTCTCGGCGAACGCCTGCGCGCCGAGTTGATCCAGTTGCTGCTGGGAGACGCCGCCCATGATCTGGCGCCGGCCCGTCGGCGAGGTCGTCGTCGCGCAGGCCGCCAGCAGAAGCGCGAGCAGGGCAACGGACAGCACGGGTTTCATGGCGGATTTCCCCTTGTTCATGTCCGCAGTGTGCGAGCGTCCGGCTTAAATTTCCGTCAATCGGCCAATGCCATTACTGGATGCCGAAGAGCACCAGCGCGGCCAGCGCCACGGCGTTGTTGAGCGTATGCGCGGCGATGGCGGCCCACAAGGTACCGGTCCGGCGGTACAGCCAGGCGAAAGCCACGCCCATGCCGCCATAGACCAGCCACAACTGCAGGATTTCGGGCAGGCCGTTGCCGCTCGTGCCGGGGATCTCGTGGATGAACGCGAAGGCTGCGCCACTGAGCACCATGCCCAGCCATGGCCGGCCCGCCGCCCAGAGGCGACCGAACAGCACCCGGCGGAACAGTAGTTCCTCATAGGCCGGCGCGAGGAATACGGCAAAGGCGACCAGGAATACCGGGTACTGGGCCATCGCCTGTTCCATCAGGGGCAGGTTGGTCGGTACCGGCTCGATGCCGAGCTGCTTGCCCGCCCAGCCGATCAGGCTGCTGCCGACGAACACGCAGGCGGCCACCAGCAGGGTCCATGCCCAGGTGGAACCTCGGCGTGCGGCGGCATGGGATGCGGCGCGTTCGGCCGGCACGGCGCGCCGGCGCCAGAAGTAGAGCACCAGCGCGGCACCGCCGGTGGAGACCAGGGCTATCAGCATCTGCGCCAGGGCACCCGGCTGCCCAAGCTGCGTACCCAGTTGGGCCGCGTCAGGCGCACCGCCGCCTTCGCGCGCGATCGCCATGCCGACCTCGAAACCGCGCCACAGGCCCCAGGCCAGGCCGCAGAACAAGCTCAGGCCCAGCAGGATGCAGGCAGCCAGCAGGACATCCAGTCCGAACCCCAGCAGTGGGGAACCTTGGCGCGACACCGGTGGCGTGGTGGGCGGGACGGACAACGGAACCGGCGGTAGTGCGGACATCGTGCTCCTGGGGCTGCCACGGATAGCGGGCAGGCGCGAGATGTGGCACCTGCCCTGTTGCCGGATTGTGTCAGATATCCAGGTTGGTGACCTTCAGCGCGTTGTCCTCGATGAAGTCGCGGCGCGGTTCGACCACGTCGCCCATCAGGGTGCTGAAGATCTGGTCGGCAGCCACTGCGTCCTCGATGCGCACCTGCAGCAGGCGGCGGGTATCGGGGTTCACGGTGGTGTCCCACAGCTGTTCCGGGTTCATTTCGCCCAGACCCTTGAAGCGCTGGATCTGGCGGCCCTTCTTGGCCTCCTCCATCAACCAGGCCTGGGCCTGGGCGAAGCCGGTGACTTCGGCCGAGCGGTTGCCACGGTTGATCGTGGCGCCTTCGCGGATCAGGCCGTGCAGCAACTGCGAGGCCTGGTGCAGCGGACGCAGCTCGCCGGATTCGAACGCCGCCAGCGGCAGCACCTGGATGTGCTCCTCGCCCATGTGGCGGCGGGTGACCAGCACGGCGGCCGGGCGCTGTTCGTTCGGCTCCTGCAAGGTCAGGCTGAAACGCGGGGCGCCCAGGCTGCCCTGGTTCAGGCGCTTGGCCAGGGCGTCCAGGCCTTCGCCAGCAGCGGCGTTGCGCAGGTGCTCCAGGTCCATCGGGGTGAAGTCGACCAGCGCTTCGAGCAGGTTGCGGTCGTAGCGATGGGCGTTGCGGTTGATGGTTTCCTGCGCGCTGGCGTAGGTCATCAGCAGCTTCTCCAGCGCCACGCCCTCGATCGGCGGTTCGCCGGCGGCCGGGACCAGCGAGGCATTCTCCACCGCGTTGTTGGCCAGGTAGGCATCCAGCGCCGGGTCATCCTTCAGGTACAGCTCGGTCTTGCCCTGTTTGATCTTGTACAGCGGCGGCAGGCCGATGTAGACGTAGCCGCGCTCGATCAGCTCCGGCATCTGCCGGTAGAAGAACGTCAGCAGCAGGGTGCGGATGTGCGCGCCGTCGACGTCGGCGTCGGTCATGATGATGATCTTGTGGTAGCGCAGCTTGTCCGGGTTGTACTCGTCGCGACCGATGCCGGTGCCCAGCGCGGTGATCAGGGTACCGACCTGGTCGGAAGCCAGCATGCGGTCGAAACGGGCGCGCTCCACGTTGAGGATCTTGCCGCGCAGCGGCAGCACCGCCTGGTTCTTGCGGTTGCGGCCCTGCTTGGCCGAGCCGCCTGCCGAGTCACCCTCGACGATGAACAGTTCGGACAGCGCCGGGTCCTTTTCCTGGCAGTCGGCCAGCTTGCCGGGCAGGCCGGCGATGTCCAGCGCGCCCTTGCGGCGGGTCAGGTCGCGCGCCTTGCGCGCGGCTTCGCGGGCACGGGCGGCATCGACGATCTTGCCGGCGATGGCCTTGGCTTCGTTCGGATTCTCCTGGAGGAACTCCTCCAGGCGCGCGCCGAAGGCGTTTTCCACGGCCGGGCGGACGTCGGAGCTGACCAGCTTTTCCTTGGTCTGGCTGGAGAAGCTCGGGTCCGGCACCTTCACCGACAACACCGCGATCATGCCTTCACGCATGTCGTCGCCGGTCAGGCTGATCTTGGCCTGCTTGGCGATGCCGTTCTGCTCGATGTAGTTGTTCAGCACGCGGGTCAGCGCGCCGCGGAAACCGGCCAGGTGGGTGCCGCCGTCCTTCTGCGGGATGTTGTTGGTGAAGCAGTACATCGTTTCCTGGTAGGAATCGGTCCACTGCAGCGCCGCTTCCACGGTGATGCCGTTGTGCTCGCCGGTGACCGAGATGACGTTCGGGTGCAGCGGGGTCTTCAACTGCGCCAGATGCTCCACGAAGCTCTTGATGCCGCCTTCGTAATGGAAGTCGTCGCGGCGGCCCTCGCCACGCTCGTCCGCCAGGATGACCTTGACGCCGGAGTTGAGGAACGAAAGCTCGCGCAGGCGGCGGGCCAGGATCTCGTAGTGGTACTCGACATTGCCGTGGAATGCCACGGTCGAGGGCCAGAAGCGCACGGTGGTACCGCGCTTGGTAGTGGCTCCCAACTGCTTCAACGGACCGACCGCGGCGCCGTTGCTGAATTCCTGCTGGTAATGGGAGCCGCCCTGGAAGATATCCAGCAGCAGCTTCTGCGACAGCGCATTGACCACGCTGACGCCGACGCCGTGCAGGCCACCGGAAACCTTGTAGCTGTTGTCGTCGAACTTGCCGCCGGCGTGCAGGACCGTCATCACCACTTCGGCGGCGGAAACCTCGCGACCGAGCTTCTGGCTCATCTGCTCGTGCTTGCCGACCGGGATGCCGCGGCCGTTGTCCGACACCGATACCGAACCGTCGGCATGGATGGTCACCATGACGTTGTCGGCGTGGCCGGCGAGGGCTTCGTCGATGGAGTTGTCGACGACTTCGAACACCATGTGGTGCAGACCGGTGCCGTCGTGGACGTCGCCGATGTACATGCCGGGACGCTTGCGGACAGCCTCCAGCCCTTCCAGGGCAGTGATGCTGTTGGCGTCGTAATTGCCATTGCTGGCCGGGGTGTTCTGTTCTTCGCTCATCGCGCTTGCCGTTGGCTCCACAGGTCACGCGCCGGCCCGGAGGTCGGGGCGTGAGTAAAGAGGGGGTCGTGGAAAGTATACCAGCCGGGCCATTACGCACCCGGAACGGTCATTGCAGCCCATGAATGGCGCCGTGTTCCACGTGGAACACGGCAGCCGGACGCAGGTGTCCTTCGAGTGCGGCAGGTGGCTCGGTCGCGGTGATGAAGACCTGTGCAGGCGTCCCCGCCAGGCGTTGCAGCACGCGTTGCTGGTGGTGCCGGTCCAGCTCCGCGCCGAGGTCGTCCAGGGCGATCACCGGCCATTCGCCGCGCTGGGCGGCGTAATCGTCCGCCTGCGCCAGCAGGCTGGCAAGGGCGGTGAGCTTGGCCTGGCCGCGCGACAGGGCATCGCGTCCGGGGATTTCAGCATATCCGACAGACCAGTCGGCTCGATGCGGGCCCACCGAGGTATATCCCATGGTGCGATCGCGCTCGCGGGACAGCAGCAAGGCGTCGGCCAGCGACATTTCATGCCGGCGCCAGCCCGGCTGCAGCTCGAGACCCTGCAACTGGAGCCCCGGCGCCAGGTCGGCGGCAATGGCCACTGCCCGGTCCTGCAGCCGATCCAGATAGTGTTCGCGCCGCGAGGTCAACGGAGTACCGGCCTCGGCCAGTTCATGATCCCAGGCATCGAGTTGCCGTGGAGCTGCCCCGGCTTTGAGCAGGGCATTGCGCTGCTTGAGCGCGCGCGTGTAACGGCGCCAGAGGGGGAGAAAGTCAGGTTCCACGTGGAACAACCCCCAGTCGACGAAGCGCCTGCGTGCCTCGCTGCCCCCGCTGACCAAGGCGTGGCTGCCCGGTTCGAAGGTCACCACCGCCAGCGCAGCGCACAGGGATCCGAGCTGGGCGACATCCTCACCGTCCAACCGGCCTTTCCACGCCTGCCCACCGTGACGCAGACCCGCACGGCGCAACCGTTCGACCGGTGCCGCGCCCCCATGCTCCTGCCATTCAACGAAGACTTCGAGAGCATCAGCGCCTTTCTGCACCAGCCCATCACGTACGCGACCACGGAAACTGCGCCCATAGGCCATCAGATGCAGGGCTTCCAGCACGCTGGTCTTGCCGGCGCCGTTGTCCCCCGTGATCAGGTTGATTCCGGGGCGGGGAGCCAGTTCCACCGAGTCGAACCGGCGCACGCGGTTCAGCGAAATACGGACGATGTGCATTGACGCTCGGAAGTAAACAGGACGCCCCGGACACCACCATCCGAGGCAAGACCGGCAGCTTAAAGCATCTGCCCGGCAGAGCCGGGGCGCTTTACTGGTCCGGGAAAGGACCGGACATGATCCATGGACCTGTTGGCGTCACTCAGCCCTGTGTGCTGCGCGTTCATGGATGTTGAACATCCTGTGGACAAATTACCCGCCATTTTTCCGGATCCTGCTTATTCACAGCTATCCACAGCCTGATCCCCTGCTTTTCCATAGGGGTTTCGACACATGAAATTTCTTTTAAAACAAATAGATAACAAAGTTTTACATGAAATCCAGCTCTACCAGCACCACCAAGCTTCTGATTTATTCTCAGATTTAAAGCTTTGAAGGCATCTAAAGCCCGGTTCTTCAGCCCAGGTCAAAGGGATCCTGTTCTACCGATCTCACAGGACCCTGCCTCGCTGGAATTATTTTCATCGATTACGTTGATCCAGCTATCAACTCCGGAAGTCAGTTCCACGTGGAACATCACACCACCGGAATGTCGATCCGGAACGTAGACGTCAGACACAAAAAAGCCCGGCATCGCCGGGCTCTCTGTTCCACGTGGAACCGGAGACGTCAGAGACGCAGCGGCATGACCACATGGCGGGACTTCTCACTGCTGGCTTCGCGCACGAGTGCAGACGAGTTGGAATCGCGCAGCTGGATCACGATGTGTTCGTCGCGCAGCGCCGACAAGGCATCAAGCAGGTAGTTCACGTTGAAGCCGATGGCCAGATCGCTGACCTGGGTGTCGGCTTCAATTTCTTCCTGCGCTTCTTCCTGCTCCGGGTTGTGCGCGCTGATCTTCAGCTGGCCCGGGGTGACTTCGACACGGACGCCACGGTATTTTTCGTTGGAAAGAATCGCCGCACGTTGCAGCGAAGCCCGCAGGCTCTCGCGATCGACCTTCACTTCCCGGTCGGCGCCAATCGGAATCACCGCTTCGTAATCGGGAAAACGGCCGTCGATCAGCTTGGAAGTGAAGGTCACATCGTCGCGCTTCACCCGCACGTGGCTGCGTCCGACTTCCAGTTCTACCTCCCGATCGCCGCCTTCCAGCAGCCGCTGCAGTTCGGTGACGCCCTTGCGCGGCACGATGATCTGACGCTTGGAACCGGTGCTGTTCTCCAGCGCCGTCTCGCACAGCGCCAGGCGGTGGCCATCGGTGGCCACGCAGCGCAGCAGCTGGTCGCGCAGGTCGAACAGCAGGCCGTTGAGGTAGTACCGCACGTCCTGCTGCGCCATCGCGAATGCGGTGCGCTCGATCAGTTCCTTCAACGCCGATTCCGGTACCACCACGCGCTCGGTGGCCTCGACCTCGTCCACCGACGGGAAGTCGTTGGCCGGCAGCGTCGCCAGGGTGAAACGGCTACGTCCTGCCTGCACCGTGATCTTTTCACCGGTCTGCGACACGGTCACCCGGCTGCCATCGGGCAGGGCACGGATGATCTCGAACAGCTTGCGTGCCGGAATCGTGGTTTCGCCATCCTGCGCATCCTCGACCGCGATGCGGGAGACCATTTCCACTTCCAGGTCGGTGCCGGTCAGCGACAACTGGCCGCCCTGCACCTGGACCAGGAAGTTGGCCAGAACCGGAAGGGTCTGACGGCGTTCGACCACGTTGACGACCTGGGCCAACGGCTTGAGGAAGGCTTCGCGCTGCAGTGTGAAACGCATGTGGTTTCGTGCCCCTATGCTTTTAAAAGATGTGGGTTAAATCAAAAGCTTGGTGGTGCTGGTAGAGCCAGATTTGGTTTAAAACACACCCAAGTATTTGTTTTTAAAGGGTTTAATTGCATCGAAACCCTCTGTATTACTGGTCCGGAACGGGTGGGGAAAGATGTGGATAACTTTGCGTCGATCCGGACGCGCACTTTTATCCACAGCTTCCCCAACGCCTGCCCCCGAATGATGCACCGTTTTGTGCGATGACGCCTGCGTGGCGTCGATGCATCATTCGCTGGCCCTGTTGCCTGATCCTTCCCGGTGTCCCGATGATCTACTCACTCAGCTTGCGGATGAGCTTGTCCCAGTCCTCGCGGAGTTTGCCGTCGGTCTCCATCAGCGTGCGGATCTGGCGGCAGGCATGCAGTACGGTGGTGTGGTCGCGGCCGGCGAAGGCGTCGCCGATTTCCGGCAGGCTGTGCTCGGTCAATTCCTTGGTCAGCGCCATAGCGACCTGGCGCGGACGCGCCAGCGAACGGGTGCGACGCTTGGACAGCAGGTCCTTGATCTGCAGGCCGTAGTAGTCGGCCACAGTCTTCTGGATGTTCGGGATACTGATGGCCTGCTGCTGGGCGCGCAGCAGGTCGCGCAGGGTTTCCTGGGCGAACTCGGTGGTGATGGCGCGGCCGGTGAAGTTGGCGCGCGCGGTCAAGGTGTTGAGCGCGCCTTCCAGGTCGCGCACGTTCGAACGCATCTTCTTGGCGATCAGGAACGCCACGTCGTCGGGAATCTCGGCGCCACGCTCGCGCGCCTTGGCCAGCACGATGGCCGCGCGGGTCTCGAAATCCGGCGGTTCGATCGCTACCGACAGGCCCCAGGCCAGGCGCGACTTCAGGCGCGCTTCCAGGCCCTCGACTTCGCGCGGGTAGCGGTCGCAGGTCAGGATGATCTGCTGCTTGCCGTCGAACAGCGCGTTGAAGGTATGGAAGAACTCTTCCTGCGTGCGGTCCTTGCCGGCGAAGAACTGGATGTCGTCGATCAGCAGCGCGTCCACCTGCTGGAACTGGCGCTTGAACTGGTCCATCGTCTTTTCCTGCAGCGCCCGGATCATGGCGCTGAAGAACTGCTCCGAGCGCAGGTAGAGCACGCGTGCGCCCGGATTGGCCTGGCGCATGGCGTTGCCGGCGGCCAGCATCAGGTGGGTCTTGCCCAGGCCGGTGCCCCCGTACAGCAACAGCGGGTTGTGCGCGCGGTCGCCCGGCTTCTGCGCCGCCTGGAAGGCAGCGGCCAGGCCCAGCTGGTTGCTGCGGCCTTCCACGAAGTTGGCGAAGGTGTAGTGCGCGTCCAGGTTGCCGTTGAACGGCACCACCGGTGCGGCCGGCGCCGGCGTGCCGCTGGCGGGAGCCATGGCCGGGACCGGCTCGGCCACGCGCGGCCGCGAGCCGATTTCCAGCTGCACGTCGGTGATATCGGCGAAATAGCGCAGCAGCTCATGGATGCGCGGCAGGTAGCGCTCGCGCACCTGGTCGACGATGAAGGCGTTCGGGGCGTACAGCACCATGCTGTCGGCGCGGTGGTCGGCCTGCAGCGGCTTCAACCAGGTGTGGACATCTTCGGGCGGAAATTCCGCTTCCAGACGTTCGATACAACGGGACCAGGCATCCATCGGAAATAATCATCGAAGGCACGAGGGACGGGCGCAGGAAGCCGCCCGGCCACGTGCCGGAAAGGGGGAAAGTGGATGGCGCAGACTACCACCGCAGGGCGGGGGCGGGAATGCTTGTCCCTGACTTGTTCACAGATCCATCCACAGCCTGTGGATGAAACCCCTGCAGGGAAAGCGCTACAGCGCTTGACGCGACCGGGGTAGGGTCTATAGAATTTCCGGTTCTTTCCGTCCCATTCATACAGGTGCCCCCATGGCCACCAAGCGCACGTTCCAACCCAGCAACCTCAAGCGCAAGCGCGATCACGGCTTCCGCGCGCGTATGAAGACCGCTGACGGCCGCAAGATCCTGTCGCGTCGCCGCGCCAAGGGCCGCAAAGTCCTCAGCGCTTGATTGCGTTGCCGCCCCGTGCGGCAGATGCAAATCCGATCGTGAGCAGCACCGACCCGCGCAAGCGATTTCCTCGCTCTGCGCGGGTTCGTACGCGTGCCGAATATACAACGGTCTTCAACGGCGCCCGCCGTGTATCCGACCCATTGATGACACTGCACTGGCTGAAAGGGGATCCCCCCGCCCGGCTGGGCTTGGCTGTGTCTCGCAAGGTCGATACGCGGTCGGTGGGCCGTAACCGCATCAAGCGTGTGCTGCGCGATGCCACACGCCACCTCCGGTCAGACATGGCCGGGGGCGATTACGTCGTGGTCGCCCGCTCGGCGGCCAAGCTTGCCGACAACCGGCAGATCCGCGAGGCGTTCGTACGCCTGCTCCGCCGTGCCGGTGCATTGCCCGCCGTGGTCGCTGACGGCACAATGCCGCCGCGCGAGGGCAACGAACCCTCTTCTTCCTTGAACGCGCCGGGCTCTCCGCCTGGTCGAGCCGAGCCTGCCTGCTGATGAACCAGACCCGTGTATTCCTGATTTTCGCCTGGCTGATGGTGGCGGTGCTGCTGTGGATGGAGTGGGGCCGCGAGAAGAACGCGCCGGATCCGGCCACCGTCGCCGCGACCCAGCCGGCGGTGCCGGCCGCCAACGATGCGGACCTGGCCCCGCCTTCGGCCGGCAACGTGCCGCAGGCCACGGCTCCTGGCCAGACGCCGGCCGCACCAGCGCCGACGCCCGCCATGGAGGCGGCCAGCGCCGCGACGCGCGTCACCGTCACCACCGATGTGTTGAAGCTGGCGCTCGATGGCCGCAGCGTGCTCGACGCCGACCTGCTGCAGTTCCCGCAGACCAAGGCCGCCGGCAGCCCGCCGGTGCAGCTGCTGACCGAGGAAAAGGCGCATCCGTACAGCGCCACCAGCGGTTGGGTGGGCCAGGGCGGCTCGGCCGCGCCGGGCGCCAATGGCTTCCAGCCGGTGCAGGCGGCCAGGGAATACACCCTGGCCGATGGCCAGAGCGAGCTGCAGGTTCCGTTCGTCTGGAACGGCCCGGACGGCGTCAGCATCCACCGCACCTATATCTTCAAGCGCGGCGACTATGCCATTGGCGTCAAGGATGAAGTGGTCAATGCCGGCGGCGCGCCGTGGCAGGGCTATGTATTCCGCAAGCTCGACCGCGTGCCGGCGATCCTCAGCCGCAGCATGACCAACCCGGATTCCTTCAGCTTCAACGGCGCCACCTGGTACGACAACGACAAGAAGTACCAGCGCCGCGCGTTTGCCGATTACCTGAAGGACGGCAACCTCAACCAGACCGTCAGCGGCGGCTGGGTGGCGATGCTGCAGCATCACTTCTTCACCGCGTGGATTCCGCAGGCCGACCAGGCCTCGCTGTACCTGCTCTCGCAGAACGGTCCGCGCAACGTCATCGAAGCGCGCGGCCCCGGTTTCACCGTCGCACCGGGCCAGAAGGTCAGCACGCAGGCGCGCCTGTGGGTCGGTCCGAAGCTGGTCAACCAGATCGCCAAGGAAGACGTGCCCGGCCTGGAGCGCGTGGTGGACTACAGCCGCTTCACGCCGATGGCCATCATCGGCCAGGGCCTGTTCTGGGTGATGAACCAGGTGCACAAGCTGGTCGGCAACTGGGGCTGGTCGATCATCGGCCTGGTGATCCTGCTCAAGCTGGCGCTGTTCCCGCTGGCCAACGCGCAGTACAAGTCGCAGGCCAAGATGCGCAGGTTCCAGCCGCGCATCGCGCAGCTGAAGGAACGCTATGGCGACGACCGCCAGAAGTTCCAGACCGCGATGATGGAGCTGTACAAGAAGGAAAAGATCAACCCGATGGGCGGCTGCCTGCCGCTGCTGATCCAGATGCCGATCTTCTTCGCCCTGTACTGGGTGCTGGTGGAATCGGTGGAGCTGCGCCAGGCGCCGTGGTTCGCCTGGATCCAGGACCTGACCGCGCGCGATCCGTACTTCATCCTGCCGGTGCTCAACGTGGCCATCATGTGGTTCACGCAGAAGCTGACGCCGGCGCCGGGCATGGACCCGATGCAGCAGAAGATGATGCAGTTCATGCCGCTGGTGTTCGGCGTGATGATGGCCTTCATGCCGTCCGGCCTGGTCCTGTACTGGGTGGTCAACGGCGGCCTGAGCCTGGTCCAGCAGTGGTGGATGACCAAGAAGCACGGCGAGCCCAGCCCGACGACGCCGGCCAAGGCCGAAGCCAAGTAACCGCGAAAGCCCGCCGCAAGGCGGGCTTTCCGCATGTGGGGTATTCGCGCTGCTGCAGGAGCGACGCCCGTCGCGACTGACGCCGCGGCTACAGGATTTCCGCGCGGTGCCGGCAACCCCAGCGGGGCACGTCCCGCTCCACTAGAATCTTCCGGCCTCCGCCCGTCTTCGCCTGCCATGTCCCGTCTTCCTGCAATGCGCGGTTTCCTGTTGCCGATCGCCCTGTCCGTGCTGCTGGGCGGATGCGGCGGCAAGCCGGCCGACGCGCAGCAGCCGGGCGCGACCGCACCCGGGCAGGCCAGGGCCGCGGTGGACGATGGCGCCGCGGCTCCCTTGTTGGCAGCGCTGCAGAAGCAGCTCGACAGCCACCGCCGCATCATCGTGCTGCTGGCCGACGAGGACGCCCAGGGCGATCGCGACCGCGCCACTTCCACCCGCATCGGCCAGCAGCTGTTCCATGACGGACTGGAGCAGCGCGATGCCATTGCCGCGCAGTTCGATGCGCTGCTGCGCACGTCCAGCCCGCAGCGCTTCGCCACGCTGGGTGCGGTGCTGGACTACATCGAGTCGGCACCGGACCTGTTCGACGCCGATCGCCTGGCCTTCCGCGAGGTACTGCGCGACCTGCACGAGCGGGTCGGCGCCGATTCCTCGCTGCCGGCGGTGAAGCTGCACCAGCGCATCGGCGAGGACCTGGAGGCGCTGGATGAGATCGAGCGCAACTACAACCAGGAAATCACCCGCATCTTCAGCCGCTTCGAGCGCACCCGCGCCATCGCGCTCAAGCGCGAGAAGTGGGAGGACTACGTCGCCCATCTGCGCGCGCAGTACGACCGCGAGGCGATCCTGCGCGACCATGGCGTGATCGAGCCCTACCCGATGTCGATGAAGGACAGCGAGCGCGAGATCTTCGGCCGCGACCTGCCGGCCAAGACCGTGGTGCTGACCTTCGACGACGGCCCGCACAAGGCCTATACCGACGAGATCACCGCCATCCTCAAGCGCTACGACGTACCGGGCGTGTTCTTCGAAGTCGGCCGCAACATCGGCACCGTCGGCGCCGAGGGCAAGGTGGCGCTGGGCGCGATGGCCGGCATCAGCCGCCAGCTGATGGCCGATGGCTATGCGGTTGGCAACCACAGCCTCACCCATGCGCAGCTCTCGCGCACCAGCGGCGACGCGCTGCGCGAGCAGGTGCTGGGCACCGACGCGCTGCTGCGCAGTGTCGGCGACAAGCGCGCGCCGCTGTTCCGCTTCCCGTACGGCGCGCGCAATGCCGAAGGCCTGCAGCTGCTCGGCGAGGCGGGTTTGAAGTCGATCATGTGGAACATCGATTCGATGGACTGGGCCGACCCGGTGCCGGAATCCATCGTGCAGCGCGTGCTCGACCAGGTGCAGAAGGAACAGCGTGGCATCATCCTGTTCCACGACATTCACGACCGCGCGGTGAAGGCGCTGCCGCAGATCCTGGACCGGCTGATCGCCGACGGCTACCAGTTCGCCGGCTGGAACGGCCGCGATTTTTCCGTCAGCCGCGCGCGCCGGGATGCCGGAAAGGATGCCACCGTCACCACCGGCTACGAGAAGTCCTGGGCCATCGTCATCGGCATCGATGATTACGCCAAGTGGCCCAAGCTCGAATACGCCAGCCGCGACGCCCAGGCCGTCGCCGACACGCTGACCGGCCAGTTCGGCTTCCCGTCCTCGCAGGTGATCGTGCTGAAGAACCGCGAGGCCACCCGCAACAACATCCTGGCCGCGTTCCACGACCGGCTGTCCGACGGCCGCACCCAGAAAAACGACCGCGTGTTCGTGTTCTTCGCCGGCCATGGCGCCACCCGCCAGCTCGCCTCCGGGCGCGACCTGGGCTACATCATCCCGGTGGATTCGGATCCGAAGGAATTCGCCACCGACGCCATCGCCATGACCGACGTGCAGAACATCGCCGAGAGCCTGCAGGCCAAGCACGTGCTGTTCGTGATGGACGCCTGTTACAGCGGCCTGGGCCTGACCCGTGGCGGCGCTTCGTCGTCCTCGTTCCTGCGCGAGAACGCGCGCCGCACCGCGCGGCAGATGCTTACCGCCGGCGGCGCCGACCAGCAGGTGGCCGACAGCGGCCCCAACGGCCATTCGGTGTTCACCTGGGTGCTGCTGCAGGCGCTGTCCGGCAAGGGCGACCTCAATGGCGACGGCCTGATCACCGGCACCGAGCTGGCGGCCTATGTCGCCCCGGCGGTGTCGGCGGTCTCGCGGCAGACGCCGGCGTTCGGCAGCCTGCCCGGTTCGCAGGGCGGCGAGTTCGTGTTCCAGGTGCCGGACAGCCAGGAGTTCCTCAACGCCGACACCACCCAGCTTTCGGCCGATGCCATCGCGCTCAACGGCCGCGTCGATGCGGCGCAGGGCGGCAACGAGGCCGCGGTGAAGGTCGCCAACCTGCAGGGCGGCAGCAATACGCTGGTGGTGCCGGCCGCGGTGCCGACCTCCGACCGCCAGCGCGCCCAGCAGGCCAATGACCGCGGCCTGCAGCTGTACCGCGAGAAACGCTACGACGAGGCGGTGGCGCAGTTCACCGAAGCGTTGAAGCTGCGCCCGGATTTCGCCCAGGCCGCCAACAACCTCGGCTTCGTCTACTACCGCCAGCAACGCTACATGGAAGCGGCGCGCTGGCTGGAAAACACACTGAAGATCGATCCCTCGCGCGCGGTGGCCTACCTCAACCTTGGCGACGCCTATTTCCACGCCGGCGAAAAGGCCAGGGCGAAGCAGGCCTACGCCACCTACCTGGAACTGCAGCCGCAGGGCAGCGGCGCCGCGCAGGCGCGCGCGCAGCTGCAGAAGCTGTAAGCCATGAACGCGACGGCCAGCAGCGACACCATCATCGCCATCGCCAGCGGCGCCGCCGCGGGCGGTGTCGGCATCCTGCGTCTTTCCGGCCCGCTGTCGGCGTCCATCGCCCGTGGACTCGGCTGCCCGGCGCTGCGGCACCGCCACGCCCACTACGCGCGGTTCCGCGATGCGGCGGGCGAGGTGATCGACGACGGCATCGCGTTGTACTTCCCCGGCCCGCGCAGCTTCACCGGCGAGGACGTGGTGGAACTGCAGGGCCATGGCAGCCCGGTGGTGCTGCGCCAGCTGCTGGCGCGCTGCATCGAACTGGGCGCGCGGCAGGCGCGGGCCGGCGAGTTCAGTGAGCGCGCCTTCCTCAACGGCAAGCTCGACCTGGCCCAGGCCGAGGCCATCGCCGACCTGATCGCCGCCGGCGACGTGCGCGCCGCCCGCGCCGCGCGGCGTTCGCTCGAAGGCGTGTTCTCGCGCCGCGTCGAGGACGTGGCCGAGCGGCTGGTGCGGCTGCGCATCCACGTCGAGGCTGCCATCGATTTCGCCGACGAACCGTTGGATACCCTGGGGGGCGCGCAGGTACGTGCCGGCGTGGAGCAGGCGCGCGACTCGCTCGCTTGCCTGCTTGCCGATGCCGAGCGCGGGCGCAAGCTGCGCGATGGCCTGCACGCGGTGCTGATCGGCCCGCCCAACGCCGGCAAGAGCTCGCTGCTCAACGCACTGGCAGGCAGCGAGCGCGCCATCGTGACCGATATCGCCGGTACCACCCGCGACACCCTGCGCGAGACCATCCGCATCGATGGCCTGGAGCTGGAGCTGGTCGACACCGCCGGCCTGCGTGAAGGCGGCGACGCCATCGAACGCGAAGGCATGCGCCGTGCCCGCGCCGAGATGCAGCGCGCCGACCTGGCCATCGTGGTGCTGGACGCACGCGACCCGGAAGCGGGCCACCAGGCCATCGGCGACGCCGCGGCGCAGGCCGCGCGGCAGCTGTGGATATTGAACAAGTGCGACCTGCTGCCGCAGTGGCCGAAGCAACTGGACGAAGACGCGATCGCGATCTCCGCCGCCAGCGGGCAGGGCCTGGAGCAGCTGCACGCGCGCCTGCGCGAACTCGCCGGCGATGGTGCCGGCGAAGGCCAGCAGGGCGAATTCTCCGCGCGCCTGCGCCATGTGCAGGCCCTCGTCCGCGCCGCCGCGCACCTCGACGCCGCCGATGCGCAGCTGCGTTACGACCAGCTGGAACTGGCCGCCGAGGAACTGCGCCTGGCGCACGACGCACTGGGCGAAATCACCGGACGCATGACCGCCGACGACCTGCTCGGCCGCATCTTCTCCAGCTTCTGCATCGGCAAGTGACCGGCGGCCGGCATTGAACCGTTCATCCGTCGCCGGTTAGTCTTCGCCCCTGCCGCCGCGATGGCGGCCCCGAAGGAGTCCGGTCCAATGCGCCATTGATGCCCGCCCTGCCAGCCCGCGCTGGTGAGGCCTCGCGAAGTCCCGCTGCCGTCGGCAGCCGGGTGATCCGGGCATGGATGGAATGCAATGACCACGACTCCCTTCCTGACGCTTGAACGCGTCTCCTGGCAGCTGCCCGACGGCAGGCTGCTGTTTTCCGATCTGGACGAAACCTTCGACGCGCGGCCCACCGGGCTGGTCGGCCGCAATGGCGTGGGCAAGAGCGTGCTGGCGCAGCTGCTCGCCGGCCGGCTGGCGCCCACGCGCGGGCGCTGCCTGCGCTCGGGGCCGGTGGCGTGGCTGCCGCAGCAGATCGACGTGTCGCCCACCGCCAGCGTCGCCGACCTCGCCGGACTGGGTGATGCGCTGACGGCCCTGCGTCGCATCGAGCAGGGCAGCAGTGATGTCGCCGATTTTGAGGTGCTGGGCGAACGCTGGCAGCTGCGCGAGCAGTTGCAGACCGAGCTGGAACGGATGCAGCTGTGCGGGGTGTCGGCCGATACGCCGGCAAGCCGGCTCAGTGGCGGACAGCGCATGCGCGTGGCCCTGGCCGGCGCCTTCCTGTCCGACGCCGATTTCCTGGTCCTCGACGAGCCCAGCAACCATCTCGACGCGCAGGGCCGGCAACTGCTGCGCGAACAGTTGCGGCGCTGGCCGCGCGGCCTGCTGGTGGTCAGCCACGACCGCGCACTGCTCGGCGACATGCAGCGCATCGTCGAACTGTCGCCGCTCGGCCTGCGCAGCCATGGCGGCAACTACGCGTTCTACGCGGCGCGCAGCAGCGAGGAACGGCGCCTGGCAGCGGAAGCCCTGCAGCAGCGTCGCCATGAACGCCGCCAGGGCGAGCAGGCCCTGCGCGAGCAGCAGGAACAACGCGAGCACCGCGCCGCCCGCGGCAACCGGCAGGCCGCGCATGCCAACCAGGCGCCGATCCTGCTGGGCCGGCAGAAGCAGCGGGCGCAGGCCAGCGCCGGCAAGGCGCATCTGCAACAACTGCAGCAGCGCGAACGGCTGGACGAGCAGGTACGGCAGGCGGCAGCGGTGGTCGAAGCGGCCGCTCCCGTGGTGCTGCTGCCTGCTGCCGGTACCGGCAGCGCGCCCGAGCGCGTGGCGGTGCTGGAGGACGTGGTGTTGCCGTTCGTGGATGGCGCCCTGGCCAAGATCGATCTGCTGTTGCGGCGGGGCGAGCGGTTGGCGCTCACCGGCCGCAACGGCAGCGGCAAGTCGGTGCTGCTCAAGGTACTGGCCGGGCACCTGCGCCCCCTGCAAGGAGCGGTGCAGGTGAACGCGCCGCACGCCTGGCTGGACCAGCATCTGGCCCTGCCCGTAGCGGCGGCCCCGGCGATGGCGCAGCTGCGCCATGCCAACCCGTCAATGGCCGAAGCCGGACTGCGCACCCGCCTGGCGCTGCTGGGACTGGATGCCGCGCAGGCACAGCGGCCGGTGGAGGCGCTCAGCGGTGGCGAGCGCATGAAGCTGGCACTGGCCTGTGCCCTGTATGCGCAGCCGCCGGCGCAGCTGTTGCTGCTGGACGAGCCGGCCAACCACCTCGACCTGGACGCGATGCAGGCGCTGGAAACGATGCTGCGCGACTGGCCCGGCACGCTGCTGGTGGCCGCGCACGACGAGGCGTTCCTGCAGGGCATCGGCATCACCGGCCGCCTGCATGCCGATGCGGGGGGCTGGCGTCGATTGCCGCCCTGAATTCTGCACGAGCGCACTGCAGTGCGCGAAGAGGCATTCCCACCGATGGATCCGCGGGTTGTTGCAGAAGGATCTGCCAGCAAGCCCTGTCGTGCTATCAAGTGCGCTCCTGCCGGCGAGCCTGTCCAATGCCGGTCACATGCACCGCGCACACTCCCGCTTCTTTACCAAGATGGAAGCGGGAGCGGGCAGTGTTTGGCAGAGCGGTGATGGGTTTGGTGGCGGGCCTGTGCATGGCATCCTCGGCGGCAATGGCCGCTCCTTCCACCCCGCCGTTCGCGCATGTCTCAGTGTACGCGCACCGCGGCGCCAGCGCGCTGCTGCCCGAGCACACGCTGGCCGCCTACGCGCAGGCCATCGTCGATGGCGCCGATTACATCGAGCCGGACCTGGTCATGACCCGCGACGGGGTCATGGTGGCGCGGCACGAAAACGAGATCGGCGGCACCACCGACGTCGCCGCGCATCCGGAATTCGCAGCGCGACGCACTGCCAAGGTCATCGACGGCAAGCGCATCGAGGGCTGGTTCACCGAGGACTTCACCCTTGCCGAACTGAAGACGCTGCATGCGCGCGAACGCCTGCCGGAACTGCGCGGCACCGCGTTCGACGGCGAGTTCCGCATCGCCACGCTGGACGAGATCGTCGAGTTCTTGGTCCAGCAGGCGCGGCGCAGCGGGCGCGGCATCGGCCTGGCGCCGGAGATCAAGCACGGCAGCTATTTCCGCGGCATCGGCCTGCCGATGGAGGAGCGCCTGCTCGATACGTTGCGCGGCAATCCCTACACCAACGTCGCGCCGATCCTGGTGCAGTCGTTCGAGACCGCCAACCTGCGCCAGCTGCGCGCGCGCATCGGCAGGCAGTCGAACATCCGCCTGCTGCAGCTGCTGGATGATGCGCAGGCCATGCCTGCCAACGTGGCGCTGTCCGGTGGCGACCTGACCTACGCGAAGATGATGACGCCGGCCGGCCTGCGCGGGATCGCCGGCTATGCCGATGCGATCGGCGTGGAGCGCCGCACCCTGCTGCCGGTGGATGCGCAGGGCCGCTTGGGTGCGCCCACGCCGCTGATCGCCGACGCGCATGCCGCCGGCCTGCAGGTGGTGGCCTATACCTTCCGTCCGGAAAACCCGTTCCTGCCGCCGGCGCTGCGCCAGGGGCCGGCGGACGCACGCAACCCGCAGGGCTCGGTCGCCGAGATCCGCGCCTATCTGCAGGCCGGCATCGATGCCTTCTTCACCGACGATCCGGCGCTGGGCCGGCGCGCGGTGGATGGCGGAGAAGCGGCGCGCTGATCCCGTCCGCGCTTGCCGCCGGGCCGTGCCAGCGACGAACATCGTCGCCATGAAGGGAACGACGCTGATCGGCTACAGGTACGAGGAACGCGGCGACCTCCTGCGCATCCATTCGGCCAACCGGCTGCTGCAGGCCTTGCTGCTCCTGTTGCTGCTGGTGTGCATCGGCCTGCCGCTGCTGCTGCGGGGCGAGCTGGCGGGCAGGAGCGGTGGCGACATGGTGGTCGCGCTGCTGGCATTGATCGCCTTGCCGGCGCTCGGCGTGGCCTGCGCCTGGTACTTCCCCGTCCGCGAAACGCTGGAACTGGAGCGGGCGGGCTGGCGGGTCCAGCGCTGCCGGCGCAACCTCTTCGGCGGGCGGGCCCGGGTGGAGGAGGCCTTCGCGCTGGAAGACGGCGACCGCTTGCAGCTGCGCCGGACCGGCGCGGCATTCGCTCCGGTCCGGTTGTGGCTGCTCGGCCGCGATGGCGGCGCGCACCGGCTCAGCTTCGAAACAGTCGCGGTGCGCCCGGGCACCGCGATGACCGACGCATGGCTGCGGCGGATCGCCGCTCACCTTCGACTGGAATTGCCCAGCGAGATCGTCGGGTTGCCACCCCTGCAGCCGCAGGAAGCGCGGGCCCGGCCTGCGCTTTCCGCTCCCGCTGCGACAACGCCTGGCACCCGGCGCGACGAGGCTGATGCGATCGCACCGGGCATCCGCGCCGTGCTGGCCCTGCTGGGCTGTTTCCTGGCCGCGTTCGAAGCCACCCAGGCCTTCGCGCTGCTGCGCGCGATGTTCACCGGCACCCTGTACGCCAGCTTCTGGCGCGGGCGGATCCAGGCCCATCACTGGGACGGGCAGCCCGCATCGTTCCTGCTGCAGGCTTCGGTGGGGTTGGCGGAAATCCTGGTCGTCGGCGTGCTGGCCTGGGGCTGCCTGCGGCTGGCCTTGGCTGGACGGTTGCGGTAGCCGCTGCCTTCCCGGCACGGATTCCCTCAGGGTCCGCGACTCATCCGTCGCGGCGCGTGCGCGGCCGCAACTGCACGACCACTTCGTAGTCGCGGCCTTCGCGCGGCTGCCACAGTACCGGCACCTGGCCGGGCGAGGGCGGTTCCAGCTCGGCATCGGCCAGCGGTCCCGCCTCGTCTTCTTCCTCCTCGTCCTCCCAGCTGTAGCGCTTGCGCGGCGCCAGCGGGTCGGCATGGCGAAACAGCAGGGCGGCGATCACGCCGGCCGCGGCGCCGCCCATGTGCGACTGCCACGACACGCCCGGTTCATGCGGCAGCACGGTCATCACCATGCCGCCGTAGAACAGCACGCCGATCATGCCGGCGGCGATGGCGGCGCGGTCACGGCGCAGCAGGCCCAGCCCCAGTACCAGGAACATCAGGCCGTGGGTGAGGCCGCTGGCGCCCAGGTGATGGCTGCCGGGTTCGCCCAGCATCCACGCGCCGATGCCCGACCCCAGCCACAGCAGGGGCAGGGCGCGCAGGGTCGCCTTCGGGTAGACGCTGCCGGCCAGCGTGCCGAGGATCAGCAGCGCCGCCGCATTGGCGCCCAGGTGTTCGACCGAACCGTGCAGCAGCGGCGCGCCGAGCAGGCCCAGCAGGCCGGCGATGTCGTGCGGGCCCACCGACCACGGGCGCCAGTCCCAGCCGGTCTGCTGCAGCGCGAACACCGCCACCAGCAGCAGCACGAAGCCCAGACTCAGGTTGAAGGCACGCAGCACGCGGCGGCGGTCGCTGCGGTCGGTGGCCGGCGCATTGCCGGTATCGGGCGTGTTGGAAGTATCCATGGCTATCGGGATTGCGGCGCCCCGAAGTGAATGCAAGGGCGCCGCTTCGGGAAGCCGGTGTACCACCGGCGGGACAATCGCGAGGAGGCAGACGCCGCTTCAGGCCTTGTGCCCGTTCCTGGGCGGCAGCTTCAGGCTCAGCAGCATCGTCACCACCAGGATCGCCGCGACCACGCCCAGCGACACCGGCACCGGGATCTTGAACACGTCGATCAGCAGCATCTTGGCGCCGATGAAGCCCAGGATCACCGCCAGCCCGTACGGCAGCAGGTGGAAGCGGTCGGCCATGCCGGCCAGCAGGAAGAACATCGCGCGCAGGCCCAGCACCGCGAACACGTTCGAGGTCAGCACCACGAACGGGTCGGTGGTGATGGCGAAGATCGCCGGGATCGAGTCCACCGCGAAGATCACGTCGGTCACCGCGATCAGGATCAGCACCACGAACATCGGGGTGAACCAGCGCACGCCGTCCTTCTCGGCGACCAGGCGATTGCCGTTGTATTCGTGAGTGATGCGCAGGTGCCTGCGCATGAACTTCAGCGCCGGATTGTCGTCCAGGCTCGGTTCCTGGCCGGCGGCGAACCACATCTTCCAGCCGGTGAACAGCAGGAACGCGCCGAACACGTAGAGCAGCCAATGGAACTGGCTGACCAGCACGGTGCCGGCGAAGATCATCACCGTACGCAGCGCGATGGCGCCAAGGATGCCGATGATCAGCACGCGCTGGCGCTGCGTCTCAGGCACCGCGAAGTAGCCCATGATCAGCAGGAACACGAAGATGTTGTCGACCGCCAGCGCCTTCTCGATCAGGTAGCCGGTCAGGAACTGCAGGCCGATCTCGTTGGCCACCGCGGTGCCGGCGGTCTCGTTCAGGTAGTACCAGAGGCCGGCATTGAAGGCCAGGGCAAGGGCGACCCAGCCGATCGACCACAGCAGGGCCTCCTTGAAGGTCACCTTGTGCGGGCCGCCGTGGCGCATCAGCACCAGGTCGATCAGCAGGGCGGCGATGACGACGGCGATGAAGCCGCCCCAAAGCCAGGGATTACCGATTGTCTGGATCATGGGAGTTCCGGTCATGTGGAGGTTCTGGGAACCGCAAGGGCCAGGAACTGGACACGGAATCGGGGAGACCGGGGACAGACCTTCGCCAATGCGGCGAAGGTCTTGCTCACAGTTCCGTCGGCCGGAACTGCCGTTGCACCGGAGCCTTGCGGCTCGAACTGACGGCGACAACGTCTGGGAGCTACTCCCCTTCAGGCCCGGATAGTGCGGCCTGCCGCCTTTGCCGTCAATGAACGCGCGGCGGCGGCGGGTCGGCGCCCGTTACAATGGCGCCCATGAATACCCCCCTTCCCGTCGTACGCCTGAAGAACGCGTGGCGCTCCAGCCACCCGTGGATTTTCCAGAAGCTGGTCGAAAAGCCCGCCGCCAAGCCCAAGCCCGGCACCATCGTCGACGTGGTCGGCGTGGACGGGGAATGGATCGGCCGCGGCTTCTACAACGGCCATTCGCGCATCGCCGTGCGCATCCTGGAAACCCACCAGGACGTGGACGTGGACCAGGCCTGGTTCACCCGCAAGATCGCCGAGGCGGTATCGCTGCGCCGCGACGTGCTGAAGCTGGACGCGGTGTCCGACGCCTGGCGCGTGGTGCACAGCGAGGGCGACGGCCTGTCCGGCCTGGTGGTGGACCGCTACGGCGACCTGATTGTGGTCGAGTTCTTCGCCGCCGGCATGTTCCGCCACCGCGAGTGGATCTACGAGGCGCTGCGCACCCAGTTCCCGGGCTGTCGCTTCCACAGCTTCGCCGACGAGCACGTGCAGAAGCAGGAGAGCTTCGACTTCCACGGCAACACCACCACCGAGCCGGCAGTCATTACCGAGCATGGGGTGAAGTTCCGCGCCGACCCGGCCGGCGCGCACAAGACCGGCTTCTTCGCCGACCAGCGCGAGAACCGGCAGTGGCTGAGCCAGCTGGTCGAGGGCAAGAGCGTGCTCGACCTGTGCTGCAACACCGGCGGTTTCGCCGTCTATGCGGCCACGCGCGGCGCCAGCGAGGTGCTGGGCGTGGACATCGACCAGGACGTGATCCAGATCGCCAAGGGCAACGCGCGGCTCAACAACGCCAGGCCGAAGTTCGTGCAGGCCGACATCTTCCCGTGGCTGCGCGATGCCGCCAACCGCGGCGAGCAGTACGACGTGGTGATTCTGGACCCGGCCAAGATGACCCGCGACCGCGACCAGGTCATCAACGCGCTGAAGAAGTACCTGGACATGAACAAGCTGGCGCTGGGCGTGGTCAAGCCCGGCGGCCTGTTCGCCACGTTCTCCTGCACCGGCCTGGTGTCCGAAGAGCAGTTCCTGGACATGCTGCGCCGCGCGGCGTTCTATTCCGGCCGCACGATCCAGATCCTGAAGGTGGCCGGCGCCGGCCCGGACCACCCGTTCATGGCGCACGTGCAGGAATCGCGCTACCTCAAGGCCGTGTTCTGCCGCGTGGTGGATTGAGCGGGGCATCCCGGGGGAGCGGCAACGGCCGTTCCCATAGCGTACGGATCGGGAGCCATGCCCGACGGCTATGGCCGTAACAACGGCTGGCACTACCGGTACGCGACGCGGTGGCGGTATGGTCGTGGCCTTTCCCAAAAGCCGAGGCCCGCATGTCGCTGCGTCGTCTGTCCCTGCTGCTCGCCCTGGCGCTGGGCGCGCCGCTATCCGCCCAGGCCATCGAATTCACCCAGGCCGAACTGGCCCGTGCGACGGCGCTGCAGCAGCGCCTGCTGACCCTGGACAGCCACCTCGACACCCCGGCCAACTTCGCCCGGCCCGGCTTCGACATCCTGCATCGCCACGACCACAACGCGCTGTCGCAGGTGGACTACCCGCGCATGCTGGACGGCGCGCTCGACGGCGGCTTCTGGGCGATCTACACCGACCAGGGCGACCGCAGCGCCGCCGCGCACCTGGCCGAGCGCGACCATGGGCTGCAGCGCTTGATCGAGATCCGCGAGATGCTGGCTGCGCATCCGGACAGGTTCCAGCTGGCGCTCACCGCCGACGATGCGGCGCGGATCAAGGCCGCCGGCAAGCGCGTGGTCTACATCAGCATGGAGAACGGCAGCCCGCTGGTGGCCGATCCCTCGCTGCTGGGCTTCTACCACAAGGCCGGCCTGCGGCTGATGTCCACCGTGCACTTCGCCAACAACGAGTTCGCCGACTCGGCCACCGACCCCAAGGGTGCGGAATGGAAGGGCCTGAGCCCGGCGGGCAAGGCGCTGGTCCAGGAAGCGGTGCGGCTGGGCATCGTGATCGACCAGTCGCACGCCTCCGACGCGGTGTTCGACGACCTGGCGGCGATGCTGCCGGTGCCGTTCATCCTCTCGCACAGTGCGTCCAAGGCGGTGTTCGGCCATCCGCGCAACCTCGACGACGCGCGCCTGCGCCAGCTCGCTGCCAAGGGCGGCGTGATCCAGGTCAACGCCTACGGCGGCTACCTCGTCGACGAGACCCCCAGCGAGGAACGCAAGCAGGCCGAGGAAGCGCTCGAGAAGCAGCTCGGCGGCTGGGACGACATGCCGATCGACAAGGGCGTGGAACTGGCGCGGGCGATGGCCGAGCTGGACAAGCGCCTGCCGCGCCGGCGGGCGACGCTGGACGACTTCTTCGTCCATTTCGGCCATATCCTCGACGTGGTCGGCCCCGACCACGTCGGCATCGGCATGGACTGGGACGGCGGCGGCGGCCTGCCGGGCATGGCCGACATCACCGACCTGCCCAAGATCACCGCCTGGCTGCAGCGCCGCGGGCTGAGCGAGACGCAGATCGCCGCCATCTGGAGCGGCAACGTGCTGCGGGTGATGCGCCAGGCGCAGGACTACGCGGCGAAGAACGGCGCGAAGTAAGCCGCGCGGGAATCTCTCGTAGGAGCGGCTTCAGCCGCGATGGGGCTTTACCAGGAACCAGGCTTTGCTGGTAAAGCCCCATCG
>NZ_JASCOS010000090.1:0-14835 GCF_029959705.1 Stenotrophomonas sp. PS02297
GCGCCGTCCCCCCCGCCGCGGGCGACATCACCGCCCGCGGCCCCGACTTTTGGCCCGCGCCGGCGCGCCGGCGCCGCTTCCTGCCGCCCACCCCGCTGCATTACGCCGAGCGTTTCGGCACCTGGCTCAAGCTCGAAAACCTGCAGCGCACCGGCTCGTACAAGGTGCGCGGCGCGCTGAACGCCATGCTGGCCGCGCTGGAGCGCGGCGACGAGCGCCCGGTGATCTGCGCCTCGGCCGGCAACCACGCCCAGGGCGTGGCCTGGGCCTCGTTCCGCCTCGGCGTGCAGGCCATCACGGTGATGCCGCACGGCGCGCCGGCCACCAAGATCGCCGGCGTGCAGCACTGGGGCGCGACCGTGCGCCAGCACGGCAACAGCTACGACGAGGCCTACGCCTTCGCCCGCGAACTGGCCGAACAGAACGGCTACCGCTTCCTGTCCGCGTTCGACGATCCGGACGTGATCGCCGGCCAGGGCACCCTGGGCATCGAACTCGCCCCGCACGCGCCGGACGTGGTGATCGTGCCGATCGGCGGCGGCGGCCTGGCCTCCGGCGTCGCGCTGGCGCTGAAATCGCAGGGCGTGCGCATCATCGGCGCGCAGGTCGAGGGCGTGGATTCGATGGCCCGCGCGATCAAGGGCGACGTGCGCGAGATCGCGCCGGTCGCCACCCTGGCCGATGGCGTCAAGGTCAAGATCCCCGGCTTCCTCACCCGCCGCCTGTGCGCCAGCCTGCTCGACGACGTGGTCATCGTGCGCGAAGCCGAGCTGCGCGAGACCCTGGTGCGGCTGGCGCTGGAAGAACACGTCATCGCCGAAGGTGCCGGCGCGCTGGCGCTGGCCGCCGGCCGCCGCGTGGCCGGCAAGCGCAAGTGCGCGGTGGTCTCCGGCGGCAACATCGACGCCGCCGTGCTGTCCACGCTGCTGTCCGAAGTGCGTCCCAGCCCGCCGCGCAAGCCGCGACGGCGCAACGCCGAACGACTTAGAAGCCGCGTCGCCCCCAACGCGCCGCGGCCCTCCCGAAACGAACATTCCAACATCATCGCACCCGCTGTCGAGGAGACCCTCTGGTGACTACTCCAACCATCAATACCCCCCGAATTACCATCTTCGACACGACCCTGCGCGATGGCGAACAGTCACCGGGCTGCAGCATGACCCCACCGCAGAAGCTGGTGATGGCGCGCGCCCTGGCCGAGCTGGGCATGGACGTGATCGAAACCGGCTTCCCGGCAAGTTCCCAATCCGACCGCGAGGCCATGGCCCTGATCGGCCGCGAGGTACGCGAGCCGGTGCTGGCGGTGCTGTCGCGCTGCCTGCCCGGCGACATCGAGACCTCGGCCAAGGCGCTGGAAGCGGCCGCCAAGCCGCGCCTGCATGTATTCCTGTCCACCAGCCCGCTGCACCGCGAACACAAGCTGCGCATGAGCAAGGAGCAGGTGCTGGAATCGGTGCACAAGCACGTGACGATGGCGCGCGGCTACATCGACGACGTCGAGTTCTCGGCCGAGGACGCCACCCGCACCGAGCTGGACTTCCTGACCGAGGTGGCGCAGGTCGCCATCGCCGCCGGCGCGCGCACCATCAACCTGCCCGATACCGTCGGCTTCACCACGCCGGATGAGATCCGCGCGATGTTCCAGCACGTCATCGGCAACGCCGCCGGCGCCGACAAGGTGATCTTCAGCGCGCACTGCCACAACGACCTGGGCCTGGCCGTGGCCAATTCGCTGGCCGCCATCGAAGGCGGCGCGCGCCAGGTGGAAGGCTCGATCAATGGCATCGGCGAGCGCGCCGGCAACTGCGCGCTGGAAGAGATCGCCATGGTGCTGAAGGTGCGCAACGCCTTCTACAACTTCGACACCGGCTTCGACACCCGCCGCATCGTGCCGACCTCGCAGCTGCTGCAGCGCCTGGTGGGCATGCCGGTACAGCGCAACAAGGCCATCGTCGGCGCCAACGCGTTCGCGCACGAATCGGGCATCCACCAGCACGGCATGCTGCGCAACCGCAACACCTACGAAATCATGCATCCGGAAGACGTGGGCTGGGAGTCCTCGCAGATGGTGCTGGGCCGCCACAGCGGCCGCGCCGCGGTCGAGGCGCGCCTGCGTGCGCTGGGCTACTGGCTGGAAGAGGAAGAGCTGAAGCTAGTGTTCGACCAGTTCAAGGCCCTGTGCGAGCAGCAGCGCGTGGTCACCGACGCCGACCTGCAGACCCTGATGCAGGGCAACTCCGGCAGCGATGGCTACCGCCTGGCGTCGATGACCATCAGCGACGTCGGCAGCCGCGCCAACGCGCTGGTCGAGCTGTCCGACCCGGAAGGCAACCGCGTCGCCGAGACCGCGCAGGGCGACGGCCCGGTCGATGCGCTGTTCTCGGCGTTGTCGGCCGCCACCGGCGTGCAGCTCACGCTGGACAGCTACCACGTGCACAGCGTCGGCATCGGCGCCGACGCACGCGGCGAGGCCAACCTGGGCGTGCGCCACGAAGGCAACATCTACGAGGGCACCGGCACCAGCCGTGACATCATCGAGGCCAGTGCACTGGCCTGGCTGGACGTCACCAACCGCCTGCTGCGCCAGCGCGAAAGCAGCAAGACCCAGGAAGCCGTCAGCGCCTGAGCGCGACGGCCCCACCAGGCAACGGAACAAGACGCAATGAGCTCCGCACCCAAGACCCTGTATGACAAATTGTGGGACGCGCACGTCGTCGTCCCCGAAAGCGACAGCGCGCCGGCCGTGCTGTACATCGACCTGCATCTGATCCACGAAGTCACCTCGCCGCAGGCCTTCACCGAACTGCGCGAGCGCGGCCTCGCGCCGCGCCGCCCGGACCGCACCAAGGCGACGATGGACCACTCCACGCCGACCCTGCCGGCCGGCGCCGACGGCAAGCTGCCGTATGCGAGCAAGGCCTCCGAAGCGCAGGTGCAGATGCTGGCGAAGAACTGCGCCGAGTACGGCATCGAGCTGTTCGACATGGCCTCGAGCAGCCGCGGCATCGTGCACGTCATCGCGCCGGAACAGGGTTTCACCCAGCCGGGCATGACGATTGTCTGTGGCGACAGCCACACCTCCACCCACGGCGCGTTCGGCGCGCTGGCCTTCGGCATCGGCACCAGCGAGGTCGGCCACGTGCTGGCCACGCAGTGCCTGCTGCAGCGCAAGGCCAAAACCATGTCGATCACCGTCGACGGCGCACTGGCGCCGGGGGTCGGCGCCAAGGACGTGGTGCTGCACATCATCGGCGTGATCGGCGTCAACGGCGGCACCGGCCACGTGCTGGAGTTCCGCGGTTCCACCATCGCGGCGATGGACATGGAACAGCGCATGACCCTGTGCAACATGTCCATCGAGGCCGGCGCGCGCGCCGGCATGGTGGCGCCGGACCAGGTCACCTTCGACTGGGTCGCCAGGACCCCGCGCGGCCCCAAGGGCGCCGACTTCGACAAGGCGGTCGCCTACTGGAAGACGCTGCGCAGCGACGAGGGCGCACGCTTCGACGTGGACGTGCGCATCGACGCCGCCGACATCCGCCCGACCCTGACCTGGGGCACGCACCCCGGCACCGCCATCGCGGTAGACGCGCCGATCCCGGCCGCCAACGACGCGGCCGCGCAGAAGGGCCTGGACTACATGAAGTTCGCCGCCGGCCACGCGCTGGCCGGCACGCCGGTGGACGTGGTGTTCGTCGGCTCCTGCACCAACGGCCGCCTGAGCGACATGCGCGAGGTGGCGCAGGTGCTGCGCGGCCGCCGCGTCGCCGAGGGCGTGCGCATGCTGGTGGTGCCGGGCTCGGAGATCGTCAAGCGCGACGCCGAGGCCGAGGGCATCCACGAGATCGTGCGCGCCGCCGGCGCCGAATGGCGCGAACCCGGCTGCTCGATGTGCATCGCCATGAACGGCGACCTGGTCGCACCGGGGCAGCTGGCGGTGAGCACCAGCAACCGCAACTTCGAGGGCCGCCAGGGCCCGGGCTCGCGCACCCTGCTGGCCTCGCCGCTGAGTGCCGCGTGGGCCGCGGTGAACGGCAAGGTTGCCGACCCGCGCGAACTGTTCAACAAGGAGGTGGCGTGATGGCCGGTTTCCGTACCCTAAGCTCGCGCAGCGTGGTGCTGCGCCAGACCAACATCGACACCGACCAGATCATCCCGGCGCGCTTCCTCTCCACCACCGAGCGCGCGGGCCTGGGCAAGAACGCGTTCAATGATTGGCGCTGGCAGGCCGACGGTTCGCCCAACCCGGAATTCGCCTTCAACCAGCCACAGAATGAGGGCCGCTCGATCCTGCTGGCCGGCCGCAACTTCGGCTGCGGCTCCTCGCGCGAGCATGCGCCGTGGGCGCTGACCGACCTGGGCCTGCGAGCCATCGTCAGCAGCGAGATCGCCGACATCTTCCGCGGCAACTCGCTGAAGAACGGCCTGCTGCCGATCGTGCTGGACGAAGCCGACGTGCAGGAACTGATGCAGCGTCCGGATGACGAACTGACCATCGACGTGGCCACGCGCGAACTGCGCACGCCGGCCGGCAAGGTGTACTCCTTCCCGCTGGACGGCTTCTCGCAGACCTGCCTGCTGGAAGGCGTGGACCAGCTGGGCTGGCTGCTGGGCCGCGTGCCGGAGATCGAGCGCTACGAAAGCCAACGCCACGCCTGACCTGCCCCCTGCTCCTGTAGGAGCGACTTCAGTCGCGAAGAGGCTTTCCCGGCAAAGCCCCTCGCGGCTGAAGCCGCTCCTACGAACAACAAGACCACTGGAAGACTCCATGCAAGCCAACATCGTCGTACTGCCGGGTGACGGCATCGGCCCCGAGATCACCGTCGCCGCGGTGGACGTGCTCAAGGCCATCGCCAACCGCTTCGGCCATGACTTCAGTTTCGCCGAACACGACATCGGCGGCATCGCCATCGACAAGCACGGCGAACCGCTGCCGGCCGCCACGCTCGAAGCCTGCAGCAAGGCCGACGCCGTGCTGCTCGGCGCCGTCGGCGGGCCCAAGTGGTCCGACCCCAACGCCAAGGTGCGCCCGGAACAGGGCCTGCTGGCGATCCGCAAGGCACTGGGCCTGTTCGCCAACCTCCGCCCGGTGCGCACCCATCCCGCCGCGCTGCACGCCTCGCCGATCAAGGCCGAACTGCTCGCCGACGTCGACTTCGTGGTCGTGCGCGAGCTGACCGGCGGCATCTACTTCGGCGACAAGACCCGCGACGCGGACAGCGCCAGCGACCTGTGCCGCTACACCGTGGCCGAGATCGAGCGCGTGCTGCGCAGCGCCTTCCGCCTGGCGCAGCAGCGCCGCGGCAGACTGACCTCGGTGGACAAGGCCAACGTGCTGGAGACCTCGCGGCTGTGGCGGGATGTGGCCGCGCGCATCGGCCGCGAGGAATTCCCGGACGTGGAACTGGAGCACCAGCTGGTCGATTCCATGGCCATGCACCTGATCGCCAAGCCGCGCGCCTACGACGTGATCGTCACCGAGAACATGTTCGGCGACATCCTCACCGACGAAGCCTCGATGCTGGCCGGCTCGCTGGGCCTGCTGCCGTCCGCCTCGCTGGGCGAGCAGGGCAAGGTCGGCATCTTCGAACCCATCCACGGCTCGGCGCCGGACATCGCCGGCAAGGGCATCGCCAACCCCTATGCCACCATCCTCAGTGCGGCCATGCTGCTGCGCCATTCGCTGGGGCTGGAGGCCGAAGCCGCGGCCGTCGAGCAGGCGGTCGCCGCCGCGCTGGACGACGGCCTGTTCACCGCCGACCTCGCCGCGCAGGGACGAGCGCTTTCCACATCCCAGGCGGCGCAGGCGGTTCTCGCCCGCCTGCAATGACTCCATGACGCGGCCTACGGGCCGCGTTTTCGTTCCGGCTGTCCTTTTGCTGTCCCTTCCCCACCTTCAGGAGGAATGCCCTTGAACCACCGTAGTCCCGATGAGTTCCTGGCGTACGTCGCCAGCCGCGACCCTTACCAGCCGGAGTTCCTGCAGGCGGTCAAGGAAGTCACCCACAGTCTCTGGCCGTTCCTGCAGCAGCACCCGCAGTACGTGCGGCATGGCCTGCTCGAGCGCCTGGTGGAACCGGAACGGGTCATCCAGTTCCGCGTGGCCTGGGCCGACGACAGCGGCCGCACCCACGTCAACCGCGCCTTCCGCGTGCAGCACAGCTCGGCCATCGGCCCGTTCAAGGGCGGCATGCGCTTCCACCCCTCGGTGAACCTGTCGATCCTGAAGTTCCTGGCCTTCGAACAGACCTTCAAGAACGCCCTGACCACCCTGCCCATGGGCGGCGGCAAGGGCGGCTCGGACTTCGACCCCAAGGGCAAGAGCGAGGGCGAGGTGATGCGCTTCTGCCAGGCGCTGATGCTGGAGCTGTACCGCCACCTCGGCCCGGACACCGACGTGCCGGCCGGCGACATCGGCGTGGGCGCGCGCGAGGTCGGCTTCATGGCCGGCATGATGAAGAAACTCAGCAACGACGCCGCCTGCGTATTCACCGGCAAGGGCCTGGCCTACGGCGGCAGCCTGATGCGCCCGGAAGCCACCGGCTACGGCACCGTCTACTTCGTCGAACAGATGCTGCACCACGCCCGCCGCGAAACCCACGGCGCCAAAGTGCTGATCTCCGGCTCCGGCAACGTCGCCCAGTTCGCCGCGCTCAAGGCCGCCGAACTCGGCGGCAAGGTCCTCACCTTCTCCGACTCCGGCGGCACCCTCTACGCCCGCGACGGCTTCGACGAACAAGGCATGCAGGACGTGATGGCGCTGAAGAACGAACGCCGCGGCCGCCTGTCTGAACTGGCCGGCGACAAACGCTTCGAGTTCCTCGAAGGCCGCCGTCCCTGGCACATCCCGGCCGACATCGCCCTGCCCTGCGCCACCCAGAACGAACTGGACGAAGCCGACGCCCGCACCCTCGTGCACAACGGCGCCCTGTGCGTGGCCGAAGGCGCCAACATGCCCTCCACCCTGGAAGCGGTGGACGTCTTCCTGCAGGCCGGCACCCTGTACGCCCCAGGCAAGGCCAGCAACGCCGGCGGCGTCGCCACCTCCGGCCTGGAAATGAGCCAGAACGCGCTGCGCCTGTCCTGGCGCCACGCCGACGTGGACGAACGCCTGCACGTGATCATGAAAGAAATCCACGCCAACTGCGTGCAGCATGGCAAGCGTGCGGACGGCAGTGTCAACTATGTTGATGGCGCGAACATCGCCGGGTTCGTGAAGGTGGCGGATGCGATGTTGGCGCAGGGGTTGTATTGAGGTTTGCGCGTCCCTTCTTCTGATCGGAAGAAGGACGCCGCTGTACCTGATCCAAGCAGTACACCCTTATGAGGGGTTGAGCGTTTGCGTTATGCCGAACAATTCCGGGCGTAATCGATATGGCCGCAAACGCGCGGTGTTTACCGCCGGCTTCGTGGCAGCACCACCCCCTCCCCCCCAGGTCATTGATATTCCAGCATCACCGCATCTTCACATTGGCGCCAGAAAGCGGGACACTTGGGCAACACCGCGATTAGGCGGCCGAATAGGCGTTAGGGCTCACATCAGACACATGGGTACATCTTGGACCACCCCGGAAATATTTCTCGCCGTCGCTTTCTTTCCATTGGCATTAGCCGTGGCACTTCGACTGCTCCCAATGCTCCGTCCACCCAAGCATCGCCCGGTAGCTTTCGCCGCACTTGGTATATTCATATTTTTGTTTAGCACCCTTTCTGCTTATGCACTGCGGTCACCCCTAGAATCTGGAGTCTTTCATCACTCCAGTAGGTATTTCGGCGAGCTTCACGCAGAGGTTGCGCACCAGCTATTTTGGTATTGGTTCCTTGTGCTTACCATGTATGGCATTGGGGTTTTTATCGCGGGCTTTGGCTTGGCCGGCATTGGTCTATGCTTTAGACAGAGTTCCGGGCAGTGAGCCCTAACAATTCATTCAAGCCGACGCCGCTTCGCGGCGCGGCTTAACTCAGGCGTTAGACATCAGGGAGAGATTCTTGGGGCTTTACGTAAATTCAGTGTCTGACCTCCCATTGTCCGAGTCGCGCTCGTACTACTTGTATGTTCTTGACTACTGCAACTGGAATGAACCGGTATCAGACATCCTTAAAGCAAACGTAGAGCGCATCGCTACGATGTGCGCTGAGCACGATGCAGTGATGGTCAGGGGATTGCCGGGCAGCCACTTCAATTCTGAAGTTCTCTCTTGGGTAAAGATCAACGGTCAAGGCCCCAACACGGTGCTTCCAGCACTGCTTATAACGACCATACACCCCAAGTACTTCATCGATTCAGACAATGTGGAGCCGCCGCACGAGATCAATGATTCCCTGGTGTTCGTCAAGATACGGGACGTCTGTAAAAACCCGGGCGATGTTGTTGCGCTTCTCGACAAGATCTTCAGCGACATCAAAGAGCACAAGAAGATTCAGGACTTCACTATCTCCCACGAGCTTCGCAAGGGCGAGCATGGCGCGCTTGTTGACGCGCTGATTCTTGAGCCTAACTTCGTTGGACTTGGCGTAGACGTGAAAAAGCTAGTCAACTGGTTTAAGGGCAAAGTAAAGGGCTGATGTCTAACAATTCATTCAAGCCGACGCCGCTTCGCGGCGCGGCTTAACTCAAGCGTTAGATGTCACAGGAGAGATTAATGAGGCCTGCTCTATTCATTGCTTCTTCAAGCGAATTCATCGATCTCGCGTCCGCTATGCAGGAGAGTCTAGAGCTCGTCGCCGAAGTTACGGTGTGGTCTCAGGACGTATTTAAGCTATCTAGGTACAACATTGAGTCCCTACTCGAAGCGTTGGAAGCATCAGACTTCGGCGTATTCATGTTTACGCCGCAAGATGTTGTAAACATACGTGGATCGGAGAAGCTCGCGGTACGTGACAATGTCCTATTTGAGCTCGGTTTATTTATAGGCAAGCTTGGACGCGAACGCTGCTTTATCGTGATACCCCGTGGGAGTGAGGAGACTATTCACTTGCCCTCCGACCTGCTCGGGATTACGCCGGCTTTGTACGAGGCGAATCGTCAGGACAAGAACTTAGTCGCAGCGCTTGGGCCGGCTGCGACCAAAATCGCGCGGCAAGTGAAGATACTATCTAAAAGAGTCAATACTGGATACTTTGATTCTGACAGCACTCCTGATCTAACCGAAGGAGATATAAAAACACTCCTTCAGTCGTGGATGGGCAGCAGACCAGCTGCTCTAAACAGTGAAGTTATTCGGTTTTCTGACACCGATAAAGAGCTCAAGTTACCGCCTGGATCAACAAAGAAGTACATCATCGAGATTGCGCGTTATTGGGATTACGTTCCAGCGCAGCAAGGCGAGCAAACTATATTGTTTGTAGGTGCGCCGGGGAGAGGTTGGTGACATCTAACAATTCATTCAAGCCGACGCCGCTTCACGGCGCGGCTTAATTCAGGCTTTAGGTGTTGAGTGAAGAGGTTTCGCAGTTGAATAGTGAAAAGACTACGGGCTACGTTGTTCAGCGCTCTGACCTAACCGATAACTTCCCAACTCACGTCCATCCGCCAGCATTTTGGGAGGCGCTCGGCCGTGCGGTTGGAGCTTTCGGCTTTCTAGAAGAAACCTTGCTAAAAGCAATCTTTGCTGTCACGGCGACTACGCCTTACAAAGACAGCGACATCGCGGCCGCATACGAGGCTTGGGTTCCAAGGCTCACGCGTTCGCTCTCAGACCCTCTGGGAGGCCTCATCGACACTTACGGAAAAGCGGTTCGGGATCATCCCGGATTAAATATCGAAAATTTCGATAGCCTTCTAGATGATCTTCGTGAGGCGAGTAAAATTCGAAATGCCATATGTCACGGATCGTGGGATACGCCAAATTCGGACGGACTCAGTGTTCCTTTTTTCGTGAACAAGCAAGGCGAAGTATTTGACACGCCCATCGGCGTTGATTTCCTTGCTCAGCTTAGAAGAGCCACGACTGACCTTATTTGCTCTGTGATCGATACGGTCACTCATATGGGCTGGCAGTTCCCGAGTTCCAATGGCCCCGGCCGCGTCGTCTGGCAAAGCGCTGTTGGAACGGACTCGGTCAGCACCTAACAATTCATTCAAGCCGACTGCCACTTCGTGGCAGCGGCTTAACTCAGGGCGTTAGGCCTCACGACAGGAGTCACCCAGTGCCGCAGATATCGCTGACAGACTTTGTTGATGTTGTTTCGAAAGCCGGACGCCCCAAAGCTACCAAGGTGCGACAGGTTAAAGAGCGCCCCGAGTATGAGCCGGCCTTCGACTTCTACAAATCTCTTCGAGAACACGTCGTTGAGAATCACCGCAAGAACGGCGGAAAAGCTGCAGTCTCGGACGTCATGAATTCCTTGACAGACCCAAAAAAGATCAAGAGCTATCCTGAAATTCTGAACGCATACAAGAAATGGTGGGGGCGCAAAGACCTGACGTGGTTCAATCCCCCGCGTGACGTCTACTCCGCTGGCGGATTCGACATCTTATTGAATCCCGAGCTTGGCTTGGTCGTGAATGGCGAGCGACACATCATCAAGATGTACTTAAAGAGCGATGCTCTGACCACATTCAAAACCGAACTGATCATTGATTTGCTCGAACACCAACTTCGACCGAAGGCAGCGCCAACTGATAATTTTTCCGTACTTGATGTCCGTCGTTCAAAGTTGTTCTCAAATGGACCGCATTTTCCAGCCTCACTCTCAATTGTTAACGCCGAGATCGCTTACATATCAAGCATATGGCAGCAGTGAGGCCTAGGAATTCACTCAAGCTCACACCAATACACAGTACAGCTCAAATCTGCACTGTGTATTGAATTCATGTCGAACGATGATGCCATGGGTGGTCGAAGCCACCCATGGCATCGACCAAGCTATTCCTCAGCAGCAATCACGATGCCGCGCCGGGTCACTATCACCCGCGCGTTCTGGCCGACTTTGAGGCCCGCGGCCTCCAGCCAGTCGCCGCATAGCCGCAGATAGGGCACCTGCCTGGGCTTGAAGCGACGGTCCTTTTCCTTGGCGCGGCTCTCGTAATACTGGCAGCCGACTTTCAAGGTGCGCGACGTAAACCGGGGTTCGACCTGTTCGGTCATGGCGATCTCCTAGGCATGGATGGAGCCGCATGGCTTTCGGGCACGGCGACCGCCTAGTAAAGGTGTGTTGAGCACCTGTGGCGATCTGATCACCGCACTCCTGCGGGGTCAACGTCAGACAATCCCCCGCAGCCGTCCCAGAGTTACCCGATCCCGCTGCTCCAGGTCCTGCATGGTTTCCACCTCGGTGAAGCCGCCCTGCTCCAGCAACGCGCGGATGGCCGGGCCCTGGTCCCAGCCGTGTTCGAGCAGCAGCCAGCCGCCGGGGACGAGGTGGTCGGGGGCGCCGGCGATGATTTCGCGGATGGCGTCCAGGCCGTCGGCGCCGGAGGCCAGGGCCGGGGGCGGTTCGAAGCGCAGGTCGCCCTGCTGCAGGTGCGGGTCGCCGGCGGCGATGTAGGGCGGGTTGCTGACGATCAGGTCGAAGCGGTCCGCGCCCAGCGCGGCGTACCAGTGGCCGCGGCGGAACCATACGTTGTCCAGGCCGTGGGCCTGGGCGTTCTTCACCGCCACGGCCAGGGTGGGGCCGAGCAGGTCGGTGGCCATTACCGTGGCCAGCGGGCGTTCGCTGGCGATGGACAGGGCGATGGCGCCGCTGCCGGTGCCGAGGTCGGCGACGCGCGCCATGTGGTCGGGCGGCAGCCGTGCCAGCGCCTGTTCCACCAACAGTTCGGTCTCCGGGCGCGGGATCAGGGTTGCGGTGTTGACCTGCAGGTCCAGGGTCCAGAAGCCGCGGCGGCCGGTGAGGTAGGCCAGCGGGTGGCCTTGGGCGCGGCGCTGCAGGAGCAGTTCGAAGCGCTGGCGGGCGTCGTCGTCCACCGGGTCGGTGGCGTGGGCGAACAGCCAGGCGCGGTCCACGCCCAGCACGTGCAGCAGCAGCTGTTCGGCCTCGTGCCGGGCGTCCTCGCCGGGCAGCGTGGCGGCGCCTTCCCGCAACAGCTCGGCAACCTTCGGGCTGGACACTTCACTACCTCTTCGCGGGACGTTTCCGGGACCGGGAGGATAGTCACCCGGCCTGTCGCTGCCTACCGCAGTGGTGCCGGCCGGGATCGAGCCTGCCTATGCCTGCCCGTTCAGTTTGGCGGGCGCGCCGGCTTGGAAAGCCGGAAAAGTGCCCGATATCGAGGTCAGGGCCTGCTCGCCGGGCCGAATCAATAGCCAATATCTATTGATGCGATGCATTCAATTCATTTGTTTTATTAGGCACTGCCTATTAGCCTGTGCTCCACGGTTCACCACCCGTCCCTTCAACCAAGAGGAAGTTCCATGTCCCTTATCAACACCCAGGTCCAGCCGTTCAAGGTCAACGCCTTCCACAACGGCAAGTTCATCGAAGTCACCGAGGAAAGCCTGAAGGGCAAGTGGTCGGTGCTGATCTTCATGCCGGCGGCCTTCACCTTCAATTGCCCGACCGAGATCGAAGACGCGGCCGAGAACTATGCCGAGTTCCAGAAGGCGGGCACCGAGGTCTACATCGTCACCACCGACACGCACTTCTCGCACAAGGTGTGGCACGAGACCTCGCCGGCCGTGGGCAAGGCGAAGTTCCCGCTGGTCGGCGACCCGACCCACCAGCTGACCAACGCCTTCGGCGTGCACATTCCGGAAGAAGGCCTGGCCCTGCGCGGCACCTTCGTGATCAACCCGGAAGGCGTGATCAAGACCATGGAGATCCACTCCAACGAGATCGCCCGTGACGTGTCCGAGACCCTGCGCAAGCTGAAGGCTGCCCAGTTCACCGCCGCGCACCCGAACGAAGTGTGCCCGGCCAAGTGGAAGGAAGGCCAGAAGACCCTGACCCCGTCGCTGGACCTGGTCGGCAAGATCTAAGCCGTCCCTCGCTCCCACCCCGCCCCTGCGGCGGGCGTGGGGGTGAACCGCAGTCCTCTGCCGCCCGCCAGCCGCGGCACGCCAGCCAGCCTGCAGTCGGCTCCGGTTCACCCCTACTTTCCCGGCGCGTTGCCCTGGCAACCGCGCCCTCCCCCGTTTTGCCTCGAACAAGGAGTTGCGCCGTGCTCGACGACACCCTCAAGACCCAGTTGCAGCAGTACATGGGCCTGCTGCGCCAGCCGCTGCGCCTGGTGGCCTCGCTCGACGACAGCGCCGCCAGCACCGAGATGCGCGGCCTGCTGGACGACATCGTCGCCGCCGGCGACGGCAAGATCGCGCTGGATACCTCCGGCACCGATGCGCGCACGCCCTCGTTCGTGATCGCCCGCGAAGGCCAGAGCCATGGCGTGCGTTTCGCCGGCCTGCCGCTGGGCCACGAGTTCGAATCGCTGGTGCTGGCGCTGCTGTGGACCGGCGGGCATCCGCCGAAGGTGGCGCCGGAAGTGATCGACAGCATCAAGGCGGTCGACGGCGAGTTCGCCTTCGAGGTATACATGTCGCTGACCTGCCACAACTGCCCGGATGTGGTGCAGGCGCTGGCGCTGATGGCGATCCTCAACCCGAAGATCAGCACCACGGTGATCGAGGGCGGCGCGTTCCAGCAGGAAGTGGAGCAGCGCCAGGTGATGGCGGTGCCGATGGTGTTCCAGGGCGGTGAGATGTTCGATTCCGGCCGGATGACGCTGGAGCAGATCGTCGCCAAGCTTGATACCGGCGCGGCGGCGCGCGATGCGCTGAAGATCAACGCCAAGGAGGCGTTCGACGTGCTGGTGGTGGGCGGTGGCCCGGCCGGCGCGGCGGCGGCGATCTATGCCGCGCGCAAGGGCATCCGCACCGGCGTGGCGGCCGAGCGCTTCGGCGGCCAGGTGCTGGATACGCTGGCGATCGAGAACTTCATCTCGGTGCAGCACACCGAAGGCCCGAAGCTGGCCGCGGCGCTGGAACAGCATGTGCGCGAGTACGAAGTGGACATCATGAACCTGCAGCGCGCCACCCGGCTGGTGCCGGCCGGTGCCGATGGCCTAGTGGAAGTGCAGCTGGAAAACGGCGCGTCGCTGAAGTCGAAGTCGGTGATTCTTTCCACCGGTGCGCGTTGGCGGCAGATGAACGTGCCGGGCGAGAACGAGTACCGCAACAAGGGCGTGGCTTATTGCCCGCACTGCGACGGCCCGCTGTTCAAGGGCAAGCGCGTGGCGGTGATCGGCGGCGGCAACTCCGGTGTGGAAGCGGCCATCGACCTGGCCGGCATCGTCAGCCATGTCACCGTGTTCGAATTCGACAGCAAGCTGCGCGCCGACCAGGTGCTGCAGGCCAAGCTCAACAGCCTGCCCAACGTGACCGTGGTGCTCAACGCGCAGACCACCGAGGTGCTGGGCGACGGCCAGAAGGTGACCGGCCTGGCCTATACCGACCGCGTCGGCGGCGATTCGCACCGCGTCGAGCTGGAAGGCATCTTCGTGCAGATCGGCCTGCTGCCGAACACCGAGTGGCTGCGCGACACCGTGGAGCTGAGCAACCGCGGCGAGATCGTGATCGACGAGCGCGGCCAGACCAGCGTGCCGGGCGTGTTCGCCGCCGGCGACTGCACCACGGTGCCGTACAAGCAGATCATCATCGCCATGGGCGCCGGTTCCACCGCCGCACTGAGCGCGTTCGATCACCTGATCCGCACGTCGGCGCCGCAGCCGGCCGCGGCGGTGGCCGAGACCGCCTGAACCCCGATGCCGCCGGCCACCCGGCGGCATCCTCCTTGCGTAGGAGCGGCTTCAGCCGCGATGGAGCTTTCGCACTGATCCCGCCGCAGCAGCCCACACCGTGCGCCTGCCGGGTTTCAATGGGCAGGCCCCATCGCGGC
>NZ_JASCOS010000091.1:0-14379 GCF_029959705.1 Stenotrophomonas sp. PS02297
CGCTGGAAGGCGCCTGAGCGCCCCGTAGGAGCGGCTTCAGCCGTGAACGCTCTTTGCTGGGCACGCTCGGAAAGCATTCGCGGCTGAAGCCGCTCCTGCATTCCGCTGCCGCCTCCTGCCTAGTCCAGGAAGCGGACCGCCTGCGCCGGCGTCGGCAGGTAGCAGGCGTCATGACGACCGAACCAGCGGTAGCGGTTGCGCGCCAGCCAGCGGTAGCCGCGGTCGCGCAATGGCCGCGGCAGCAGGCGCGCCAGCAGGGCCAGCTTCCAGAGGCCACCCAGCCCGGCGAGCACGCGCACGATGGCATCCGTGTCGGTATGGGCACGCCCCTGCTCGACCAGCAGGAACGACAGCGGATCGTCGGGGTCCAGCCCGTGCGCGACCATCAGCTGCCGCCCGTGCGCGCCCTGCATCGCCGCGAAGCGATAGCGTCCGCGGCGGTCGAAGCGCAGCAGGAAACGCACCCAGCGGCTGCACAGCGCGCAGACGCCGTCGAACACGATCACCGGCGCGGCACCGTCATGCATCGCCTGCTCCGGGCAGCAGCCAGCCTTCATAGCGGATCAGCGGACCGACCAGCGGCAGCGCCACGTCCACCAGGAATTCGTAGCGGCCGGCATGTTCGCGTTCGCGGCACCGCACCTGCGCGAACCAGGCGGCCGGCAGCGGCACGATGCCGAACGCCCGGACCCGCTCGGCCCGCCAGTGGATTTCGCCGTCCACGGCGTGCAGGGCGAAACGGAAATGCACCGCGCCCAGGCGCTCGAACAGGCGCCCTTCGCGCTGCCACAGGCGCGAGTCCATGCGCGCGGCGCCGAAGCGGCGGTTCCAGCATTCGCCGCTGTCGTCCACCACGAACTCGACCGTCACCGGCACCGCGGCCGCGCTGGGCGGCAGGCGCGCCAGCCAGGCGCAGGGCGCCACCAGCCAGTGGCGGCCGCGGCGCACGCTTCCCTGCCCGTGCCAGACCTGCCGCCGCGGCACCGAATGCAGCGCCCGCAGCAACGGCGGCAGCTGCGCGAACGCGGCACCCAGCACGCGCTCGAACAGCGGCCGGCTCACTGCGCCATCCACACCAGCGTCGCCATGCGTCCGCTGCGGCGATCGCGGCGGTGCGAGAACCAGCGCGACGGATCGCTGATGGTGCACTGGTCGCCACCGTGTATCGCGGCCGCGGCCATACCGGCGGCCTGCAGCCGCTGCCGCGCCAGCGCATACAGATCCACGCGCCAGTGCCCGGGCCGGGTGGCGGCGAACGCCGCTTCGGCTTCGGCCGAATGGGCGAGGAAGGCGTCGTGCACGTCGGCACCAATCTCGTAATGCGCTGGCCCGGCTGCCGGGCCGAGCCAGGCCACCACCTCGGCCGCCGGCGTGCGCATCGCCGCCAGCGTCGCCTCCAGCATGCTGTCGGCCAGCCCTCTCCAGCCGGCGTGGGCGGCGGCCACCTCGCTGCCGTCGCGGGCGGCGAACACCGCCGGCAGGCAATCGGCGGTGAGGATGGCCAGCACCACGCCGGGCACGGCGGTCACCGCCGCATCGGCGACGGGCTCGGCGTCCACGCCCTGTGCCACGGGTGGCGCGTCGAAGCGCAGCACGCCGGTGCCATGCACCTGCCGCAGCCAGTGCGGTGCCGAGGGCAGGCCCGCCAAGCGCTGCAGTTCATCGCGGTTGCGCTGCACCTGCCGCGGGTCGTCGCCCTCGGCCGAGCTGCGGTTGCCCATGTTGAAGCTGTCGAACGGCGGCTGCGAGCCGCCCGCGCCGCGCCGCAGCGTGGTGAAGGCCTGCACGCCCGGAGGCGCCGGCCAGGCGGCCTGCAGCAGCGGCGGCGCAGCGGCCATGGCTCAGCGCCGCTCGCGTTCGGCAAAAGCCTCGGTGTCCTCGCGCAGCGCCTTCATCAACGCCAGCATGTCGGCCGGCACCGGCGCGCTGTTGCGGATCGCCTCGCCGGTGATCGGGTGCACGAATTCCAGCGTCTCGGCGTGCAGCGCCTGGCGCTTGAAGCCGCGCAGCTGCGCGACCAGCCCGTCGGCGGCGCCCTTGGGCAGCTTCAGCGCGCCGCCGTACAGCGGGTCGCCGATGATCGGGTGCTTCAGGTGCGCCATGTGCACCCGGATCTGGTGGGTACGGCCGGTTTCCAGCCGGCATTCCAGCGCGGTATGGGCACGGAAGCGCTCGCGCAGGCGGTAGTGGGTGACGGCGTCGCGGCCATCCTCGCGCACGGCCATGCGCAGGCGGTCGCGCGGATGGCGGTCGATCGGCGCATCGGCGGTGCCACCAGAGACCAGCGCGCCGCTCACCACCGCCAGGTACTGGCGGTGCACTTCGCGCGCGGACAGCTGTTCGACCAGGGCGGTCTGCGCCTGCAGGGTGCGGGCCACGACCATCACGCCGCTGGTGTCCTTGTCCAGCCGGTGGACCACGCCCGCGCGCGGCACCGCGGCCAGCGCCGGGTCGCGGAACAGCAGGGCGTTGACCAGGGTGCCGGTGGGGTTGCCGGCGCCGGGGTGGACCACCAGCCCGGCCGGCTTGTCGATCACGAAGACGTGTTCGTCCTCGTACAGCACCGACAACGGGATGTCCTCGGGCTGGGCATCGGTCTCGGTGTCCAGGGTCGCGTTCAGGGTCGCCAGCTCGCCGCCGCGTACCGGGTCACGCCCGCGCACCGGGGAACCATCGAGCAGGACCGCGCCGGTTTTGATCCATTCGCTCAGGCGGGAACGGGAGAACTCGGGGAACAGCTCGGCCAGCACCGCGTCGAAACGGCGGCCGGCGGCGGCGTCGGGCACCCGCGCCTGGCGGGAAGGAAGGGAAGCATTGTCGGACATGGCAGGGGGCATCGGCGGAATTCGGGGGGTCCCGGCGACGGGAGTCAGTCGCAGGACAGGCCACTAGGCTATCATCGCCCCCTCGTATTCCTGCCGCGTCCCGCCCCGACCCATGATCCGACGCTCCCTGTTGCTGTCCGCGCCCGTCCGCATCACCGCCCTGCTGCTGGTCCTGGTCTTCGCCGCCACTGGCTGCCATCGCGGCACCAAGGGCAAGAACGCGGACGAAGGCATGCCGGTCGAGAAGCTCTACGAAAAGGGCCACAAGCTGATGGAAGGCGGCAACTGGTCCGGTGCCGAGAGCAGCTTCAAGCGGCTGGTCGCGCAGTACCCCTATGGCCCGTACACCGAGCAGGCGATGATCGAAAGCGCCTACGCCCAGTACAAGGCCGGCAAGAACGACGACGCGGTCTCCAGCATCGACCGCTTCATCCGCACCTACCCGACCCACCGCAACATCGCCTACCTGTACTACCTGCGCGGGCTGGCCAACGGCAACAGCGACACCGTGTTCCTGCGCCGGGTGTGGTCGCTGGATTCCAGCCGCCGCGACCTGTCCACGCCGCGCCAGGCCTACGCCGACTTCAACATCGTCACCGAGCGCTATCCCAACAGCCGCTATGCCGCCGACGCACGCCAGCGCATGATCGAGCTGCGCGACGTGTTCGCCCAGCATGAGATGGACAACGCCCTGTACTACGCCCGCCGCGGCGCCTGGATCTCTGCCGCCGGCCGCGCCACCTACCTGCTGGAAACCTATCCGCAGAGCGCCTTCCAGAACGACGCGGTGGCCCTGCTCGGCGAGTCCTATGTCCATCTCGGCAACAAGGCCCTGGCCGACGACGCCCGCCGCGTGCTGGCGCTGAACGAGCCCGGCCACCCGTGGCTGCAGGGCGACTGGCCGAAGTACCCGTGGATCGCCCGCAAGCTCAACCCGTTCGCCGGCGAGAAATCCGCCGCGACCGGCCAGCGCAATGCGCGGATGAACCGCAAGTAAGACCGCGGAAAACCCGGATCGCGCTACCGAACGCCCCGCAAGGGGCGTTCTTCGTTTCCAGCGCCGCTGTCGCGCCAACGGAGCGTTGCCCGCGCGCCGGTACGGGCGGATTGCGCGGTGGCGTTGTAGCGCCGGGCAGCGCCCGACGGGCATTCCCGGCAAGGCCCCAGCGGGGCGTTGCCCCGCTCTACAGGGCGGCGGTGGCCTGGCAGCGCCCGGCGGGGCATTCCCGGTAAAGCCCCAGCGGGGCGTTGCCCCGCTCTACAGGGTGCGGCATCCGGCAGGAGCCGCACGGGAAAGCCTCAGCGGGGCGTTGCCCCGCTCTGGCTGGCGTCGTCGGCCTTGAACACCGTCTTGCAGTCGCGGCGGAATTCCTCGCCGTTGCGGCGCCAGAGGAAACTGCGGCAGTGGCGGTTGCCTTCCTGCAGGTCCTTCACCGTGACCGCGTAGAAGGCCTGGAAGAATTCCTCGCGGCTGACCTGGCCATCGCCGTTCCAGTCCATCTGCTCCTTCTCCACGCCACGGGTGATGGCGATGCCGGCATACCAGGCCCAGCCCAGCCAGCCCAGCGCCAGCAGCACCAGGACCAGCAGCGCGCGGCGGCGCGGGGTGAACCTGCCGCGCAGGATCATGGCACGCGCCGGATGCGCGCACCGAGCGCACCGAGCTTCTCCTCGATGTTCTCGTAGCCGCGGTCCAGGTGGTAGATGCGGTCGATGGTGGTGTCGCCATCGGCCACCAGGCCGGCCAGGATCAGGCTGGCCGACGCGCGCAGGTCGGTGGCCATCACCGGCGCCCCGCTCAGGCGCTCGGCGCCGCGGCAGATGGCGGTATGGCCTTCGATCTGGATGTCCGCGCCCAGGCGCAGCAGTTCGTTGACGTGCATGAAGCGGTTTTCGAAGATCGTCTCGTTGACCACGCCCACGCCCTCGGCCACGCAGTTGAGCGCCATGAACTGCGCCTGCATGTCGGTCGGGAATGCAGGGTACGGCGCGGTGGTCAGGTTGACCGCCTTGGGCCGCTTGCCCTGCATGTCCAGGGTGATGCTGTCCTGCGTGGTCTCGATCTTCGCGCCGGCCTCGACCAGCTTGGACAGTACTGCGTCGAGCGTGTCCGGGCGCGCGTTGCGCGCGATGACGCGGCCGCCGGTCATCGCGGCGGCGACCAGGAAGGTGCCGGTCTCGATGCGGTCCGGCAACACCGCGTGGCGGCCGCCGCCCAGGCGCTCGACGCCCTCGATCACCAGCCGCGCGGTGCCCAGGCCCTCGATCTTCGCGCCCAGCGCGATCAGGCAGTGCGCCAGGTCGGTGACTTCCGGCTCCATCGCCGCGTTTTCCAGCACGGTGGTGCCTTCGGCCAGCACCGCGGCCATCAGCACGTTCTCGGTGCCGGTGACGCTGACCATGTCGAAGGTGAAGCGGCCGCCCTTCAGGCGGTCGGCGCGGGCCTTGATGAAGCCGTTCTCGACGGTGATCTCCGCGCCCAGCGCCTGCAGGCCCTTGATGTGCTGGTCCACCGGCCGCGAACCGATCGCGCAGCCGCCGGGCAGCGACACTTCCGCCGCGCCGTACTTGGCCAGCAGCGGGCCGAGCACCAGGATCGAGGCGCGCATGGTCTTGACCAGTTCGTACGGCGCCACGTGCTGGTTGACGCTGCGCGGGTCGACCACGATCGCGCTGCCGCGCGAGAGCGTGCCCTGGTCGATGGTGACCTTGGCGCCCAGCTCGCCGAGCAGCTTCACCGTGGTGATCACGTCGTGCAGGTGCGGCACGTTGGTGATCTCCACCGGCGCATCGGCCAGCAGGGTCGCGCAGAGGATGGGCAGGACGGCGTTCTTGGCGCCGGAGACATTCACTTCACCGTTCAGCGCGTTGCCGCCGGTGACCACGATTTTCGCCATGTGTGTGAGGCCAGTAGGTGGGAGGGGCCGGCTCAGCCGGCTTCGCCGGGGGTGACGGTTTTCAGGGCCAGCGCATGGATCGCACCGCCCATCAGGTCGCCCAGCGTCGCATAGACCATGCGGTGCCGGGCCAGCGGCAGCTTGCCGGCGAACGCCTCGCAGACCACGGTGGCCTCGAAGTGCACGCCATCCTCGCCCTGCACCTCGGCGCGGGCGCCGGGCAGGCCGGCTTCGATCAGGTTCTGGATGGTCTCGGCGTCCAAAGCGCTTTCCTAATAAAATGAACGCCCATTCTACCCTCCGAGTGGCGCCCGCATGGCTGCTTCCCCCCCTTCGCTGGACACGCTGGACGATGCCGACCTGGTCGCCAGCGGCCGCCGCGTCTTCGAGATCGAACGCGCCGAACTGGAACGGACCGGCGGCCGCATCGGCGCCGAGTTCGCCGCCGCCTGCCGGCTGATCCTGGGCTCGCGCGGCCGCGTGGTCGCCACCGGCATGGGCAAATCGGGGCATATCGCGCGCAAGATCGCCGCCACCCTGGCCTCCACCGGCACCCCGGCGTTCTACGTGCACCCGGGCGAAGCCGGCCACGGCGACCTGGGCATGATCACCGAGGACGACGTGGTGCTGGCGCTGTCCTACTCCGGCGAATCGGATGAAGTGCTGATGCTGCTGCCGGTGCTCAAGCGCCAGGGCAACGCGCTGATCGCCATGACCGGCCGGCCGCAGTCCAGCCTGGCCAGCGCCGCGGACATCCACCTGGATGTGAACGTCGACCACGAGGCCTGCCCGCTGGCGCTGGCACCGACCTCCAGCACCACCACCTCGCTGGCCATGGGCGATGCGCTCGCCGTGGCCCTGCTGGATGCGCGCGGATTCACCGCCGACGATTTCGCCCGCTCGCACCCGGCCGGCAGCCTCGGCCGGCGCCTGCTGCTGCACATCACCGACGTGATGCATGCCGGCGCCGACCTGCCCAGCGTGCGCGAGGACGCCAGCCTCAGCGAGGCGCTGATGGAAATGAGCCGCAAGCGCCTGGGCATGACCGCCGTGGTCGACGCCGGCGGCCGCCTGGTCGGCCTGTTCACCGACGGCGACCTGCGCCGCGCCCTGGACACCGACCTGGACGTACGCACCGCCGGCATCGCCCAAGTGATGACCCGCGCGCCGCGCACCATCGGCGCCGACCAGCTGGCGGTGGAGGCCGCACGCCTGCTGGAGCAGCACAAGATCAACGGCCTGATCGTCGTCGACGGCGACGGCCGCGCCGTCGGTGCCCTGAACATTCATGACCTGTTGCGGGCTAAAGTGGTTTAAAAGCCCGCACAATCATGCTTCCGGGCCAGATGGCCCGTCCCGCCGCAACGGATCGCCCGCACCATGTCCTGGTCTCCCCTCGCCCATTTCCCCGCCGCACTGCACGCCGTCGCCGCCGATATCCGGCTGGCATGCTTCGACGTGGACGGGACGCTGACCGACGGGCGCCTGTTCTACGACCACGCCGGCAACGAGAGCAAGGCGTTCTTCGTGCAGGACGGCCTGGGCCTGAAACTGCTGCAGAAGCACGGCATCCACCCGGTGCTGATCACCGCGCGCAACAGCCTGTCGGCGCAGCGGCGCGGCGCCGACCTGGGCATCGACACGCAGATCGCCGTCGGCGACAAGCTGGCCAGCGTGCGCGTGCTGTGCGAACGCTTCGGCATCGGCCTGGAGCAGGTGGCGTTCATGGGCGACGACCTGCCCGACCTGGCGCCGCTGTGCGCGGTCGGGCTGGCGGTGGCGCCGGCCAACGCGCACCCGCTGATCGCCGGGCGCGTGCACTGGCAGACCCGCGCCGAGGGCGGCCGCGGCGCCGCGCGCGAACTGTGCGACGTGCTGCTGGCCGCGCAGGGCAGGCTCGACGCGGCCGTGGCGGAGTTCGCGCGATGAACTGGCGCATGGTCATCGGCACCGGCCTGCTGCTGGCGGCGCTGGCCAGCGGCTGGTCGGCATGGCGGCACCGCGAAACCAAGGCGCCTTCCGGCGCCTCGCAGGTGCGCGCGGACTACGTGCTGGGCGATTTCGAGATCGTCACCCTGGACAAGGACGGCAAGGAAGCAGCCACCCTGCGCGCGCCTTCCATGGAGCGCAACGCCGCCGACCAGACCTCGACCATCGTCAGGCCCGTGTTCCTGCTGCCCGACGCCGAAGGCCAGCATTGGCAGCTGCAGGCCGACACCGGCTGGGTCAGCGCCAAGGGCGAGGAACTGCGCCTGCGCGGCAACGTCGCCGGCGACAGCCCGCAGGACGGTACCACCCCGCCCACGACCTTCCGCACCACCGCGCTGGACGTCTTCCCCGAACGAAACCAGGCCCGCACCGCCGAGCGTGTCACCCTGACCCGCCCGGGCCTGGAGCAGACCGGCGTCGGCTTCGAGGCCGACCTGAAGTCGCGGCAATATTCCCTTCTTTCCCAGGTCAAGACCCGCTATGAACCCAATGCTGCCCGCTAAGCTCGCGCCGGCCGCCCTGTTCGCCGCCCTGCTCGTTCCCGGCATGGCTGAGGCGAAGGAGTCCGACCGCAACCAGCCCATGGACATCGCCGCCGACCATAGCGCAGGCAACCTGGCCGGTGGCAACGGCAAGTACCGCTTCAGCGGCAACGTGGTCATCACCCAGGGCACGCTGGAAATCCACGCCGAAACCGCGGACGTGATCCAGAAGAACGGCGAGACCGAACGCGTCGTGCTCACCGGCAAGCAGGCTACGCTCAAGCAGCAGATGGACGACGGCACCTGGATGAATGCCCGCGCCGACAACCTCGACTACAACGTCAACAGCGAAGTCATCGTGCTGACCGGCAACTACAAGGTCGATTCCGAGCGCGGCTCCAACGCCGGCCAGCGCATGGTCTACAACACCCGCAGCGGCGACATGCAGAGCGGCGGCGACGGCACCCGCGTGCGCACCGTGATCCAGCCCAAGAACAAGGCGCCGGCCGCGGCGGGAGAGAAGAAGTAATGCTCGTCGCCCAGGGCCTGCGCAAGCGCTACAAGAACCGCGAGGTGGTCCGCGAGTTCGGCCTCACCCTCGACGCCGGCGAAGTGGTCGGCCTGCTCGGCCCCAACGGCGCCGGCAAGACCACCTGCTTCTACATGATCGTCGGCCTGGTCGAGAGCGATGCCGGCCGCATCGAACTGGACGGCCGCGACATCACCGGCGAACCGATGTACGCGCGCGCCAAGCTCGGCGTCGGCTACCTGCCGCAGGAGCCGTCGGTGTTCCGCAAGCTCAGCGTGGCCGACAACATCCGCCTGGTGCTGGAACTGCGCGAAGACCTGGATGCAGACGGCCGCGAACGCGAACTGTCCGCGCTGCTGGACGAACTGCAGATCGGCCACGTCGCCGACCAGGCCGGCGCCAGCCTGTCGGGCGGCGAGCGCCGCCGCTGCGAGATCGCCCGCGCGCTGGCCGCCAGGCCGCGCCTGATCCTGCTCGACGAGCCCTTCGCCGGCGTCGACCCGATCTCGGTCGGCGAGATCCAGCGCATCGTCACCCACCTCAAGCAGCGCGGCATCGGCGTGCTGATCACCGACCACAACGTCCGCGAGACCTTGGGAATCTGCGACCGCGCGTATATCCTCGCCGAAGGCAGCGTACTGGCGCAGGGAGCACCGGAAGAGCTGCTGTCCAATACCGACGTCCGCCGTGTCTACCTTGGAGACAGCTTCACGCTCTGACCCGGATGCGGCGGGTCGCCCCTCCTACCGCCGGAAACCCGGATGAAAGCACGGCTGCAGACATCGCTGGGACAGCAGCTGGTCATGACGCCGCAGCTGCGCCAGGCCATCCGCCTGCTGCAGATGTCCAGCGCGGAGCTGGAGCTTGAACTGACCGAGGCGGTGGAAACCAACCCGCTGCTGGAATGGGCCGAGGACGCCGCCCCGGCGGAGCCTGCCGGCGAACATGCCGATGCGCCCGCGCAGGCCGGCGCCGACGATGGCCGCGGCGACGACGGCGCCGAATGGCCCGGCGAGAACGAACAATGGAGTGGTGGCCAGGGCGGCTCGTTCGACGACAACGACGGCGATGCCGGCGAGCGCATCGCCGAAGCCGATACCCTCGCCGACCACCTGCTGTGGCAGCTGCACCTTTCCCACCTCAGCGCGCGCGACCGCGCCATCGGCGTCGCCCTGATCGACGCGCTGGACGAGGACGGCTATCTGCGCGAACCGCTGCCGGCGGTCGCCGAGGCCCTGCGCCCGGACATCGCGGCCAGCGAGGACGAGATCCTTACCGTGCTGCACCGGATCCAGCGCTTCGACCCGGCCGGCGTCGGCGCGCGCACGCTGGGCGAATGCCTGTCGCTGCAGCTCGATGCCCTGCCCGCCGCCACCCCGGGCCTGTGCCTGGCCCGGAGGATCGCCGAAGGCCCGCTGGAACGCCTGCCGCGCGCCGGCATCCCCGGCATCTCCGCCGAGCTGCGGCAGCCCGTGGAAGCCGTCGAGGAGGCCGTGCAGCTGCTGCGCTCGCTGGACCCGCGCCCCGGCCGACAGCTGGGCGAGGTGTCCTCCGACGACTACGTCATTCCCGACTGCGTGGTCTGGCGCCAGCGTGGCGTCTGGAAGGCCGCGCTCGCCGGCCATGCCGGTCCACGCGTGGTGATCCACCGCGGCTACGAGCAGCTGATCCGCCGCTGCGGCGATGCCGACGCCAGCTACCTGCGCACCCAGCTGCAGGAAGCGCGTTGGCTGCTCAAGGGCCTGGAAGCGCGCGGCGAGACCCTGCTGCGCGTGGTCAACAGCCTGCTGCACCACCAGGCCGGCTTCCTCGAGTTCGGCGCGCAGGCGCTGCGCCCGCTGACCCTGCGCGAGATCGCCGCCGAACTGGACCTGCACGAATCCACCATCTCGCGCACCATCGCGCGCAAGCACGTGCGTACCCCGCGCGGCACCCTGCCGCTGCGCGCATTCTTCGCCTCCGGCATCGATACCGATGGCGGCGGCGAGGCCTCCAGCACCGCCATCCAGTCGATGATCCGGCGCCTGATCGACGCCGAGAACCCGCGCAAGCCGCTTTCTGACGCCAAGCTGGCCGACATGCTCAAGGACAGCGGAATACCGGTGGCGCGCCGCACCGTGGCGAAGTATCGTGAAGCCATGAACATCTCCGCCTCCCACGAGCGCGTACGTCTTGTCTGAAACGCTCGCGGCCGGCGGCAGGGTTCATTGGCAACCCCGAACCACAGGAGGCATCCGATGCGTATCGAAACGTTTGGCAAAGACGTGGAAGTCACCCCCGCCCTGAAGGAGTACGTGGAAACCAAGCTGCAACGGCTGGGCAAGCACTTCGACCAGCACTGCGAAGTCAGGGTGACCCTGTCGCTGCAGAAAAACGAGCACCATGTCGATGCCAGCGCCAATCTTCCCGGCCAGACCCTGCACGCCGAGGCCGGCGGCCAGACCATGTATGCGGCGATCGACCTGCTGGCCGACAAGCTCGACCGGCTGGTGATCAAGCACAAGGAAAAGCATCTTCCCCACGCCTCCCATGCACTGCGCGACAATGGCTGACATCCGCCATCGTCCGTTGCAGTCATGCCCCTGAATGACCTGATGGCGGCCGTGAGTACCCGGGTACTCGCGGCCGCCGACCGCGACAGCGCCCTGCGCGCCGCCGCCGGCCTGCTCGCCTGCCGCGAAGCCGGTGCCGAAAGCATCTTCCAGAGCCTGTGCGACAGGGAGAATGTCGGCAGTACCGCCATCGGCCATGGCATCGCCATCCCGCACGGCCGCTCCCCGACCCTGCAACGCCCGCGCGGCGCCTTCCTGCGGCTGCTGCAGCCCGTCGATTTCGGCGGCACCGAGCCGGTCGACCTGGTATTCGCCATGGCGGTGCCCGAGCACTACACCCACCAGCACCTGATGCTGCTGTCCGAACTGGCGGAAATCTTCTCCGACGCCGATGTGCGCGACGCCCTGCGCGCGGCCAGCGACGGCAGCGCGCTCAAGCAGATCCTCGACCATCCGCAGCGGATCCGTCCCTCATGAACACCCGCATCACCGCGCGCGAGCTGTTCGACCAGCAGCGCGAGAAACTGGACCTGCGCTGGGCCGCGGGCCAGGCCGGCGGCAACCGCGAACTGGATGCCGGCGACACCGTCGCGCGGCGCCCGTCGCTGGCCGGCTACCTCAACACCATCTACCCGAACAAGGTGCAGATCCTGGGCACCGAGGAACTGTCCTGGCTGGACTCGCTGGATTCGCGCCAGCGCTGGGAGGTGATCGAGCGGATCATCCAGGCGCGGCCGCTGGCCCTGGTCATCACCAAGAGCCATGGCTGCCCGGAAGACCTGCGCGCGGCGGCCGACGAATCGCAGACCCCGCTGTGGGTCTCGCCGCGGCGCGGCCACGAACTGCTCAACCACCTGTCCTACCACCTGGCGCGCACGCTGGCGCCGCGGATCATCCTGCACGGCGTGTTCATGGAGATCTACTCCATCGGCGTGCTGATCACCGGCGAGGCCGGATCGGGCAAGAGCGAACTGGCGCTGGAACTGCTCAGCCGCGGCCACCGGCTGGTCGCCGACGACGCCCCCGAGTTCACTCAGATCGCGCCGGACGTGCTCGACGGCACCTGCCCGGAACTGCTGCAGGACCTGCTGGAAGTGCGCGGGCTTGGCGTGCTCAACGTGCGCCAGATGTTCGGTGACACGTCTGTAAAGAAGAACAAGTACCTTCGGCTCATCGTCCACCTGACCAAGCCGATGACCGAACCCAGTGCCTATGGCTACGAACGCCTGACCGGCGATTCCGGCAAGCGCCACGTGCTCGACCTGGACGTGCCGCTGATCACCCTGCCGGTGATGCCCGGCCGCAACCTGGCGGTGCTGACCGAGGCCGCCACGCGCCTGCACATCCTGCGCACCAAGGGCATCGATCCTGCGGCGATGTTCATCGCCCGCCACAGCAACCTGTTGGAGCAACGCAATCCATGAACGCCACGCCGTCCCCGGTGCTGGTCATCGTCAGCGGCCTGTCCGGCTCGGGCAAGTCGGTGGCGCTGAAGACCTTCGAGGACCTGGACTACTACTGTTCGGACAACATCCCGGTGAACCTGCTGCCGGAATTCGTGCGCGGCGTGCTCGGCGAACGCAACGAGGGGCGCCCACAGCGCATGGCGCTGGGCATCGACGCGCGCGGCCGCAGCGACCTGAGCCAGCTCGGGCAATGGCGGCAGAGCGCCAGGGACCACGACATCGAGGCGACCCTGCTGTTCTTCGAGGCCGACGACGACACCCTGCTGGCGCGCTTCGCCGACACGCGGCGGCGCCACCCGCTCAGCCAGCTCGGCCTGTCCCTGCCCGAGGCCATCGTGCGCGAACGCGAGCTGACCGCGCCGCTGCGCCACGAGGCCGACGCCATCATCGACACCAGCCGGCTCAACGTGCACCAGCTGCGCCGCAAGCTGATCACCGAGTACGCGCTTGGCCATGGCGGCGGCCTGTCGCTGCTGTTCGAATCCTTCGCCTACAAGCGCGGCGTACCGGCCGAGGCCGACTTCGTGTTCGACGCGCGGGTGCTGCCCAATCCGCACTGGGACCCGGAACTGCGCTCGCTGACCGGCCGCGACCGCGAGGTACGCGAGTACCTGGACGCGCAGCCGGAAGTGGTGCGCTATGCCGCCCAGCTCGAAGACCTGCTCGACACCTGGCTGCCCAAGCTGGGCAGCGATACCCGCAGCTACGTGACCGTCGCCTTCGGCTGTACCGGCGGCAAGCACCGCTCGGTCTACCTGGCCGAGCGCCTGGCCCGGCATGCCCGTGCGCAGGGCTGGCAGGACGTGGCCACGTTCCACCGGGAACAGGACTGAATGGCGTACTGAAGACACGATCCGGGCGCTATCGCGGACTGCGCCTGACCTGTTAACGTTCAATGATGACCTGCGGCATTCTCCTCGTGACCCATCCCGGCGTCGGCTCTTCCCTGCTGGAAGTGGCCACGCGCCTGCTGCGCCAGCTTCCGCTCAAGGCCGAGGCCTTCGAGGTGCCGTTCGACGCGGACCTGGACGCGCAGCTGCCGCTGGCCTCTGCGGCCATGCGGCGGGTGGAAGGCGAAGGCGGCGTGCTGGTGCTGACCGATCTGTACGGGGCCAGCCCGAGCAACCTTGCGGCGCGGCTGGCGCGGCTGGGAACGCCGGTGCGGCGGGTGTCGGCGCTGAGCCTGCCGATGCTGCTGCGGGTGATGAATTATCCGGAACAGGGACTGGACCAACTGCCCGCCACCGCCGCGGCGGGCGCCCGCAATGGAGCCATCATCGACGATGCTTGAACGCGAACTCACCGTATCCAACCGCCTGGGACTGCATGCCCGCGCGACCGCCAAGCTGGTGCAGCTGCTGTCCGGCTTCCGCGCCAACGCCACGCTGGTCGCCAAGGGCCGCGAGGTCAACGCCAAGAGCATCATGGGCGTGATGCTGCTGGCCGCCGGCCAGGGCACGCCGGTCACGGTGCGGGTACAGGGCGAGGACGAGGCCGACGCGATGGCGGCGGTCGTGGACCTGTTCGAGCGCCGTTTCGACGAGGACAGCTGATGGCGCCGGCCGCAGCGTCGGCCCCTGCCAGCACCGCGCCGGGAGGCGCGGCGGCATGACCGCGCTGCGCCTGCACGGCCACGGCG
>NZ_JASCOS010000092.1:0-14365 GCF_029959705.1 Stenotrophomonas sp. PS02297
GAATAGGGAACAGCCCCGCGCCCAAGCCGTTCCGTCTTGGGCGCGGGGAATGCCAAAAAATCCGGGCGCGGCGGTGGCCGCGCCCGGTGTTCAAGGCCCAAAGCCAGAGCGCCCCTGCGCCGCCTTCGGGCAGGCCGCGCAGGGGCGGCGCACAAGTAGCCTTGTGCGCGGGAAACCCTCGAAGCCCATAAGTGCGTCGGCGCACAACGCCGACGACATTCCGAATGCGCCCCGCCCCAATGGTCGGGGCTTGTGGGCCTACGCCCCGGCTTGCTGCCGCAGGTTGCACGAAAGCGTGCCGTCCTCGACGCTGGCGGTTCGTCACCTGTACGTCACGAAGGACGGTTCACCGACACGCCACCCGGCCTTGCAATGGAGCTTCCACGCCACGCCTCAAGCAAGAGGCCGCCTGCTACGTCAGGGGCGCTTTCACCTTGTCGCTGGGCGTTGTCCTTGCCCGTGCCAGGGCGCAAGCCGGTGAAGCCGTCGCGCGGGGAGCCGAGCCGGCCATGTTTCCTTTCGGAGCGGGTCGGCCCAAGGCGTCCTGTCTGTTTGTGAATCCTGGCGGTGGCCGGGCTTCTATGGCTGCAACCTTCCAGCGAAAACAATTTCCCCTGCGCTGTGCGCATTCCTCGCGGGACAAATTCTTTTCGCTTCCAGGCGCTCCACTGCGTTGCGCCCGCAAGCGGTGCAGCCAGCCCGTCCCCCGCCGGTCGGATCACAACAGGACGCGATGGGCGCGAACCCTGTTCAACCGAAAGGAGATTCATCATGGCAAACATCGGCACCTTCACCGCAGAGAAAGACGGCTTCACCGGCACGCTTCGCACCCTGACCCTCAACGTCAAGGTCAAGCTGGTTGCCAACGACAAAGGCGAGAACGAAAACGCCCCCGACTTCCGCCTTCAGGCGGCCGGCCACGACATCGGCGCGGGGTGGAAGAAGACCAGCGAAGCCGGGCGGCCCTACGTGTCAGTGTCCCTCGACGATCCTTCGTTCCCGGCGACGGTCTATGCCCGCCTGATCGAGAACGAGGACGGCACGCACGACCTGATCTGGTCGCGCAGCAAGCCCAAGGCGGCCTGACGGCCGCCCACCGCGCCCCGTCCCTTGCGGCGGGGCGCGATGCTGCTGATCGCAGCGCCGCACGCACAGGGTTTCGGCAGTTGTCTCATGCGCCGCATGTTCAGGGCCGGCATCGCATCGGTGATGGTCGAATGGCTCGAAGCCCGTGGCGACAAGCGCAAGATGGCGTGTCGGCGCTGAAAGCGCCGCCGGGCTTTCGGGCTGCGCCCCGTGCCGACTTCGCCGTCACGGCCATGCGGCTTCAATCCCTCACGCCTTCGCGCCTGCGGCGCTGCGCGCTCCGCTTGCGGCTATGTCTCGAACGCCGCGATCTGGCTTTCCGTCTCGGCCATCAGCACCGCCGTACTGCAATCGAGTGCGCGGGCGATTTTGAAGATGATCGCCAGCGTGGGCATGTGTTCGCCACGCTCGATCTTGCCCATGTGCGAACGCTCGATGCCGGCCAGGTGCGCCAGCGATTCTTGCGCAATCCCTCGCTCCATCCGTAGCGCACGCACCGCCGCGCCGAAGGCTTGCGCCAGGTCGGCATCGAAGGTGGTAACGCCGGCCGGTCGGCCTGGCTGAACGGATCGCTTCTGCATAGACAGAAGCGTCGAATCAAAGGACAATTAAAACCACGTTATCTTTAACTCATTGGCGAAAAAACGGTGTTCCGTGCTTTTACGGAAATCCGTATCTACGGATTCCAACAGAACCGGGGAATCGCATCCGTGTCTTTCCGGCTTCCTACAATTGCGCTTCTGCGCTTGCGTTCTTCCAAGGATGCGATGGCTTGCGCATCCGTGCTTGCGCACGAAAGCACGGAGACGGTTTGGCGGTTCCGTGCTTCGACGCACAAGCGCATCCGCGCATCCTCGGTTTCGTGGAGGTTCCGGCCATGACCCTGCCACTTGTCACCGCTGACGAACGTGCCCGGCTGCTCGCCCACGGAGCGGCGCTCGCCGCTGGCCAGCACCTCGACCCGCTGCCCGTAGTGCGGCTGTTCACCCCCGACGCGCATGTGACCTGGCTGCTGGTGTCGCTCGACCCTGCGGATGACGACACGGCCTACGGGCTGATCGACCTCGGTATCGGGATGCCCTCGCTGGGCACGGTCAAGCTCTCCGACCTAGCCGGCATCGTCGGCCCGCGCAAGCTGCCGGTGCGGCGGGATCGGTATTTCCAGGCGCTGCGCCCACTGTCGGAGTACGTCCGGCTGGCGCAGGAGAACGGCGCGATCACGGACTGATGAAGGCCAGCGCAGCCCGGCCAGCCGGGGCGCATTGTGACTATTTCGGTCTTACCCAAGACCTGTACGGTCTCAATCGGCATTGATGCACCGAAGCGGTGCCAGCCTGATGCAAACAGTCATGATCTTTGGCGCGGCCTGCGGCACGGTATCCGGTGCCGCGCACCATTTCCGGGTTGCGCAGCCGTCGCATTCAGACGATTGCCGCAACACGCCGGAGCCAAACGGTCTTGACACCGACAGTTACAGCTTAACCTTTTTTGATGACGACCTGATGGCGTTTCGATAGCTCCCGCACGGCGGAATCCGTGGCGACGCACCCCAAGCACAGGGAGGTCTCGCCATGACTGATCGCAGCGCCGAACACTGGTATCCGACAGCGGCTTATCTCTACGTCCTGCACCTCGACGGCCCCGCACTGGCGTGGGAATACTTGCGCCGAAACCCCGGCTACCGCCGCGACTGGCGGCGCCGTCGCCGGCGGCCGGACGCGGCGCTGGCTTGGGGCCTGCGCCTGCTGGAAGATCCCGCTCTGGATGCGCGCGACGCGCATCCGGCCTGGTTCCCCGATCATGATGCCGTGGTGCAGCTTGTTCCCGATGCCGACCCGCCGCCCGAAGCCGCTGCCTTCGAGTTCTGGCGCGTGCCTGGCCGCAAGCAACTGATCCATGATGGCAAGCGCCTGGTGCTGGTGTCGCACTGGCCCGGCTGCTGCCTGCGGCTCGCGCTCGCGCCCGGCCTGGAAGACGGCATGGCCTACCTGTACGCCACCCGTGCCTGCGCCGCGCCTTGCGCGCGCTACCGCACGCTGGCGACCGAGCTGGATGCGCTGTCCGCCGCGACCGTGGCCGCGCCTGCGGCAGCGGCGCGCTCCCGGCCCACGCCGGCCGCGGTGCTGGAACTGCACACCTTGCAGGCGCTCGACGCGACCCTGGCGGGCGCGTCCTTGCGCGAAGTCGCCGAAGGACTGTTCGGCGCGGATGCCGTCGTGGCCGACTGGCACAAGGACAGCGCCTTGCGTGCCCGCGTGCGGCGGCTGGTCAGGCGTGGCGAGGCGCTGATGCGCGGCGGCTATCGCAGTCTGGCGCAGGTCTCGCCAGTTGCATCGTAGTAAGGGGGGACGTTTTGCAGTCCCTGCAATTCGTCCCTTAGCAAGAAGCCCATCTTTCTTGAAAGTGCCTCTATCCGGCCGCGTGGTGTGGCCGGGCTTGATGGAGGTACATCCCATGCGACCCGCTCCCTTGCGGCCTGCCGCCGCTGCTGTCCCTGCGCCCGCGCAGCCCCAACGCTACCTGACCAACGACGAGGCCGCCGACTACCTGCGCCTGTCGCCGCGCACGCTGGAGAAGCAGCGCGTGATCGGCGGTGGCCCGAAGTTCCGCAAGTTCGGCCGCCGCGTCATGTATGCGGTGAGCGACCTCGACGCCTGGGCCGATGCGCGCAGCTACGCGGCCACTTCCGACCCGGAATATGCCGAACGGCATGCGGGCGACTACCGTGACGGCCGCTGACCATCGGCGCGTGGGTGGCCTTCGCCATGTCCAGCCCGCCAGGGCAAGCCTTGCAGCAGCGCGAACAGCTCGACCTGTTCCGCGCGCTGCCGGGCGACATGGCGCCACGCGACAGCCAGGACTTGATGGCCTTTCCGTTCTTCTCGCTGGCGAAGTCGCGCCGCACGGCGCCGATCGACTTCCGGGCAGGCGGCATCACCATCCGCGTGGAGGGGACGCAGGAGCATGGCATAGCGACCATTTGGGATGCCGACATCCTGATCTGGGCGGCCTCGCAGATCGTGGAAGCCCGCGACGCGGGCATCCCGACCTCGCGGCTGATGCAGGTGCGCCCTTACGAAATCCTGCGCTTCATCGGGCGCGGTACGTCGCTGCGCGACTACCAGCGCCTCAAGGCCGCGCTCGACCGGCTGCAATCGACCACGGTGGCCACGTCCATCCGCGAAACCACGGGAAGGCGACTGCATCGCTTCTCGTGGATCAACGAGTGGAAGGAACTGGCCGATGCCAGCGGCACGCCGCTGGGCATCGAGCTGATCCTGCCGGACTGGTTCTACGCGGGCGTGGTGGACGCGGCCCTGGTGCTGACCATCGACCCGACGTACTTCCGGCTCACTGGTGGCATCGAGCGGTGGCTGTACCGCCTGGTGCGCAAGCACGGCGGACGGCAGGAACACGGCTGGCAATTCGATTTCCAGCACCTGTACCGCAAGTCGGGCAGCGTGGCGCGTTTCTACGACTTCGCCGCCGACCTGCGCGCGCTGGTGGCGCGGCAGTCGCTGCCCGGCTACGTCCTGGGCATCGAGCGGATGCCTGGCGAGAAAACCGAACTGCTGACCTTCCGGCCCGTGCTGCATACGGCACGGGGATAAGTGCGGGAAAACCTGTTAATTCACTCGTGCTATCAGGCAACAGTGGACTCGTGCTATCAGGCAACAAATCCTCGTGCTATCAGGCAACAAAATCGGCCGCAAACCCGCGCCGCTGCTGGGTTTTCTCGCCCCTTAACTTCCCTAACAGTAAATACATAACTTTTAGTAGAAGCGCGCCGTTTCGGTGGACAACCACCCAACGGCACGAAATGCAGGAGCGAAAGACCGGCTTTCCAGCAGGGAGGGCCGCGCCATGATCCTTGCTCTGCTCAACCAGAAAGGCGGCGTCGGCAAGACCACGCTCGCCACGCACATCGCCGGCGAGCTGGCGATGCGCGGCCAGCACGTCATCCTGCTCGATGCCGACCCGCAGGGTTCATCGCTGGATTGGACGCAGCGCAGAAGTCAGCAAGGCTTGCCGCGGCTGTTCAGCGCCGTCGGCCTCGCCCGCGAAACGCTGCATCAGGAAGCGCCAGAACTCGCCAGGCGGGCCGATCACGTCATCATCGACGGCCCGCCGCGCATCGCGGCCTTGGCGCGCTCCGCACTGCTGGCGGCCGAGCGCGTGCTGATCCCGGTGCAGCCCAGCCCCTACGACGTGTGGGCCAGCGCCGAGATGGTTTCGCTGATCCGCGAGGCACAGGTGTTCCGGCCTGCGCTGCGCGCGGCCTTCGTCATCAATCGGCGCGTCAGCACCACCATCATCGGGCGTGAGGCACGGCAATCGCTGGCCGAACAGCCGTTGCCCGCGCTGCGCTCGGAGGTGCATCAGCGCATCGTGTTCGCCGACAGCGTGGCCGCTGGCCGGCTCGCCCGCGAGACAGCGCCCGACAGCGCCGCCGCCCGCGAAATCACCGCCCTGGTGGATGAACTGCTGCGGTGGCCGACATGACGGCGAAGCCACCACCACGCGGCAAGCGTGTCGGCATCGGCGCACGTCCGCCCGCGAATCCGCACGCAGAAGCGTGGATTCGCCAGGGCGATGCCGATGCGCTGGGCAAAGGCGACCTCTACACCGCGCGCCTGACCCTGGACATCACGCCCGCCATGCGGGCGCGCATCAAGGTGTCGGCCTTCACGCAAGGCGTGACCGTGGCCGACCTGCTGCGCGGCCTGCTGGAGCGGGAGTTTCCCGATCACCACAGGGAGAACACACCATGACCGCATCCGCTTTGCCTGCCGCGAACGCGGCACCGGCTATGCCGCTGCCTGCGCTTTCGGCACTCGCCGGACAGGCCGGCAACGTGCCGCTGACGCGCGTTTCGCTGGCCTACATCGAGGCCCGTTTCAAACTCTACCTGCGCTTTGGAGAACCTGCGCGCACACTCCAGCTAGACCGCTGGCGGCGCTGCGCAGTGTTCCTGCCGGGCGCGATGCTCTGCCGCATCCGCTGGCAGGCCAACGATTACGGCACGATCCGATGGCAGCTCATGGTGATGCAAACGTGCACGCCGCTCGATGCCGTGCAGCGCATCCCAGGCGTGCAGCCAGGCGCGCGCCTGCTGCTGCACGCAGAAGGCGATGCCAATGTGCGCGCCGTGCTGGAACGCATCGACGCCATCGAAGCGCTGGGCATCGCCGCCATCGACGTGTCGCCCGCGTACTGGCGCACGCTGGGCAACCGTCTGGCGGCCCGCCTTGCGCTGCCCGAATACACCGCCGAGCGGCACGCCGCTTGGCTGGCCGGGAAGGTGCTGCCATGACGGCCCCGACCAACACGGGCGGCGCGTCGGCCGTTGCGCCGCGTCCTCGCTTGTACCCACGTTCACGTTTGCGCGCTCGCGTCGTCGTGGCGACACTGGCCGCCATCGGTCTCGCTGCGCTGGCCTGGGCGGCTTTCGTGCAACCACCGCCGCGCCTGATCTACAACCCGTCCGACAGCGTGGCGGTCGGCTGGTATCGCATAGAACCGTTCGCCCCGCGCACCGCCTCGCTGCCACGTCCGTTGTCCGTGGACAGCATCGTGCTGGTGCCACTGCCCGACAGGGCCGCCATGCTGGCTGCGCAGCGCGGCTACCTGCCGACGCGCGTGCCGCTGCTCAAACGTGTGGGCGCGGTCGCGCCGCAACACGTCTGCATCGTCGCCGGGCAGGTACGCATCGACGGCGTGCCTGCGGCCGCCGTGCTGCCTGCCGACCGGCTGGGCCGGCCGCTGCCATCCTTGCAGCTTTGCCGCCGCCTCGAACCGGGCGAGCTGTTCCTGTTGAGCGTGACCAACCCGGCATCGTTCGACAGCCGGTATTTCGGCCCGGTCAGCGCATCCGCCGTGATCGGCGTCGCGCATCCGGTCTGGCTGGAGACACGCCCATGATGGCCGCCAATTCGCTGCGCTCCGGCGTGCCATCGGGCATGTCGTTCTACTGTTCGTCGCCGTGTCGTCGCGCCTGCCGTGCCGGTGCATTCGCACCGCACGTCGCGCTGCCTTCGGCGAAGCCGTCCAACGTGCAGGCGTCTTGCCTCGAACGCGCCCGGCCTGCGGCCTTCATAGCGTCAGTTCGCGCGTTCGCCGGCGCGCTGGCTGCTCCCGCAGCAGCGCCGCCGGGCCGCCGGTGCCTGGAGCGACAGCGGAAGGCAAAGGCGGAAGGCAAGATTGAAGGGTGCGGCACCAGGGTGCGCGCAAAGCCAGTCTGCACGTGGGGGTGGCGCGGCACGCGCCTTATGGCGGCTTCGTGCCGCGACAGCAGCCAATGCCTTGCAGCCATTGGAGAATCCGCGTGCCTCGCCCGCCAGGGTGCGACGGGCTTACCTGGAGCCACGCCATGAACCAGCGCGGAAACTCCCCCGGTGACGACCATTTCCGCATCCGGCCCGGCAAGCCCAAGCAGCGCGGCGACACCTTTGTTTCGCAGGTGCTGCGCCAGGCCGGCAAGGCGGCCAACGCGACCGGCGGCAAGCGGGGCAAGGCGCCCGGTTCACGCCTGGGACGCGGCCATGTGGCGGCCCGCTTCACCGGCCAGTCGCTGACGGCAAACTCACGCCGCGCCACGGTCAAGGTGCGGCTGGTGTATCTCCAGCAGGCCAGCGGCCGCTCCACCGTCCAGCACCTGCGCTACATCGAGCGCGAGGGCGTGGACAGGCAGGGCGGGCCGGGCCATGCCTACGGGCCGGCGACCGACGAGGCCGACACCGCCGCCTTCGAGGAACGCGGCCGGGGCGACCGCCATCAATTCCGCTTCATCGTCTCCCCCGAAGACGCGGAACAACTCGACGACCTGCGCACCTACACCCGGCACCTGATGCAACGGATGGAGGCCGACCTGGGCACGCGACTGGACTGGGTGGCGGTCGATCACTGGAACACCGACAACCCGCACACCCACGTCGTGCTGCGCGGCAAGGACGACACCGGCAAGGATCTGATCGTCTCGCAGGACTACATCACGCGCGGCATGCGCGAGCGGGCGATGGAACTGGCGACCGAGTGGCTGGGGCCGCGCACCGAGCTGGAGATACAGCGTACCCTGGCCCGCGAGGTGGAACAGGAGCGATGGACAAGCCTGGATCGCACCTTGCAGCGTGAAGCCGTCGATGGCCTGGTTCACACGGAACGGCTTGCCGAACCCAGGCTGCAACGCCGGCGCCTGCTGCTCGTCGGTCGCCTGCAACACTTGCAGCGCATGGGACTGGCGACGGAAACGGCGCCGGGCACCTGGGCCATTCATGCAGAAGCTGAATCCACCCTGCGGGCGATGGCCGAGCGCGGCGACATCATCCGCACCATGCAGCGGGCGATGGGCGGCAGGCAGCGCGAGCTGGCCGTGTTCCAGCCCGGCCAGGACGATGGCGAAAACGGCCACACCATCGTGGGCCGTGTCGCAGGCAAAGGGCTGGCCGACGAGTTGTACGACCGAGGCTATCTGGTCATCGACGGCGTGGACGGCAAGGCGCACTACGTGGCGCTGCCGCCGCGCACCGAGCTGGAGCAGTACCCGGCCGGCGCCATCGTGGAAGTGAAGGGTTCGACCGAGGTTCGCGCCGCCGACAAGAACATCGCCGCGCTGGCGAGTGATGGCCTGTACCGTGCCGACCATCACCTTGCCATCGAACAGGGCCGGGCCAAGCCCGGACGCGACCCGCAGGAGGTTGTCGCCGCCCACGTCCGCCGGCTGGAAGCCCTGCGCCGGGCCGGCATCGTGGAGCGCGTGGCCGAAGGGCTATGGAAGGTGCCAGACGATCTGGCCGAGCGTGGTCGCCAGTACGACGCGCAGCGCCTGGGTGGCGTGGCGGTGGAGCTGAAATCGCATCTGTCCATCGAGCGGCAGGCCCGCGTCATCGGCGCGACCTGGCTTGACCAGCAACTGATCGGCGGCGACCGTGGGCTGGGCGACCTGGGCTTTGGCGGCGAGGCCAAGCAGGCCATCCAGCAGCGCGCCGACTTCCTGGCCGAACAGGGGCTGGCCGAGCGGCGCGGGCAGCGCATCATCCTGGCGCGCAACCTGCTTGGCACGCTGCGCAACCGGGAACTGGCGCAGGCCGCCAAGGACATTGCCGCCGAAACCGGACTGGCGCATCGCCCGGCGGCGGATGGGCAGCGGGTCGCCGGTATCTACCGGCGCTCGGTCATGCTGGCGAGCGGGCGCTACGCGATGCTCGATGACGGCATGGGGTTCAGCCTGGTGCCGTGGCGACCCGTGATCGAGCCACGGTTGGGGCAGCAGATCGCGGCGACGGTGCGTGGCGGCGGGGTGTCGTGGGAGATCGGAAGGCAGCGAGGGCCGACAGTTGGATGATCAATGCTCAGCCGGTAATCCATTCGCCTGGCTCGGCCCGCGGACGCTGAGGTCGATCACGTTGACGGCAAGCGGTCAATTGATTTCGCAGACTGGTCGGTGTCCAGGCTGTCGAACGACGGCGCTCAGCCTCGCCATATCGGGATCATTAACGAGGCAAGAGCAGTTCCAGAAACAACTTCTTGTGAAGCTCGTGCATTTTTTTCAGCGACAGGCCCGTTTCTTCAGCGCGCTCGCCCAGCAGCACGCATTTGGCCAGCCAATACACGACAGGGCAAAGCACGATCTCGAAATGTTCTGTCAGCGCGCTTTGACGCATCACTCCCCGGCGTACGCATTCGTCGACCAAGGCCTGCGAACTCGCGCGCATCTTCAACAGGATGTTGGCGTGCCATCGTTCGATGAGGCCGGGTACCCGCTTGCTCTCCGCGATCAGCAACTGGAAGGTCGGAACGGCAAGCGGACTGTCCAGGCGTGCATAGAGCTTGTCGATGTAGGCCTCTGCTATCTCCTGGATCGAGCCATTGGCCTCGGACAGAAACACGCTGAAAGAATCTTCCGTCGTAGGCAAGGCTGCCATCAACAGTTCTTCGAAGACCTGATCCTTGCTGCCGAAGTGCGCATAGACCCCTGACTTCGACATGCCTGCGCGTATGGCGATTCCCTCGACAGTGGTCTTGGTAAACCCATGTGCGAGGAACTCGATCAGTGCAGCATCCAGGATTTCCCGCTTTCGCTCGGCTCCTGGCAAATAACGGCGCCGCCGACCGCCTCGGTGAGACGAGCTACTCAAGATATCTCCCGGCCTAGGCCTGCTTCAACACGCTGCGAAATTGTTGCGGCAATTCTAACGCGGCTCGCCTGGCGCAGTCTCGCCATTCTGCTTTCAGAGCTGCAATCAAGGCAGCACGGAGCTTCACTTCAACGCCCACCCGTGCCGCACCCCTTGTCGTAGAGCGGCCCATGCGTACGCCCACGTGACCGATCGAGCCGCGGATAAGCGCTTCGCATTTGGGGAATTGATGCTATAGTCCAAAACGACGAATGGGTCGTTTCTTGCGTAATTCATTGATCGTCATAGGAAGAGGACGCGTTTTGATGGCGAATGAAGGTGAAGTCTCGATACAGATGGATGCGTTGGCCCGCGCTGTCCAGGCCGCTGCCAGCGCGTCCATCTCGCCGCAGTCTCTCCTGCTGGCGTGGACGGATTGGGCTTCGCATCTGGCCTCCTCGCCGGGCAAGCAGTCCGAGTTGATGTCACTGGCGGCCGAACAGGCGTCCGCGCTTGCCGGCTATCTGCGCGAATGCCTTCTGGCCGGCACGGGAGAAGCCCGCGATTGCATCGAGACACCGGTGCAGGATCGGCGCTTCGCTGCCCCGGAATGGCGCCATTGGCCGTTCAACCTGTTGCATCAGGTCTTTCTGCTCAACCAGCAGTGGTGGTCGCAGGCCACCCATGGCGTATCCGGCGTGGACAAGCACCACGAGAACGTGGTGGCCTTCGCGGCCAGGCAGTGGCTGGACATGCTCTCTCCCGGCAACCACCTGCTGACCAATCCAGAGGCGCTGGCACGTACCGTCGCCGAGGATGGCGCGAACCTGCAGCGCGGCCTGGCGCATCTGCTTGACGACATCGAGCGCTCGCTGGCCAAGCTGCCGCCCGCAGGAGCGGAGGCGTTCGTGGTCGGTCGCGATGTGGCCGCCACGCCGGGCAAGGTGGTGCTGCGCAACCAGTTGATGGAGCTGATCCAGTACGCGCCCTCGACCGAAACGGTGCACCCGGAGCCGGTGCTGGTGATCCCCGCCTGGATCATGAAGTACTACATCCTCGATCTTTCTCCGCACAACTCCCTGATCAAGTATCTGGTAGGCCAGGGCTATACGGTGTTCTGCATCTCCTGGAAGAACCCGGGCCAGGCCGAGCGCGATCTGGGCATGGACGAGTATCTGGAGCAGGGCTTCCATGCAGCGCTGCAGGCCGTCAACGCGATCGTTCCCAAGCGCAAGGTGCACGCCACCGGTTATTGCCTGGGCGGGACGCTGCTGGCGATTGCCGCTGCGGCGATGGCGCGCGATGGCGATGAGCGTCTGGCCTCGTTGAGCCTGTTCACGGCGCAGACCGACTTCAGCGAACCCGGCGAACTCGGGTTGTTCATCGACGAAAGCCAGGTGTCCATGCTGGAAGCGCAGATGGCCGAGGCCGGTTATCTGCGCGGCGACCAGATGGCCGGCGCCTTCCAGATGCTGCGCTCCTATGACCTGCTTTGGTCGAAGATGGTGCAGGAATACCTGCTCGGCGACCGCAGGCCGATGAACGACCTGATGGCCTGGAATGCCGATCTGACCCGGATGCCGGCGAAGATGCATTCGCAGTACCTGCGGCGGCTGTTCCTGGACGACGATCTCAGCGAGGGGCGCTACCCGGTCGGCGGCCGTCCGGTCTCGCTGGGCGACATCGGTCTGCCGACGTTCGCCGTCGGCACGCTCACCGACCACGTCGCGCCCTGGCGCTCGGTGTACAAGCTGCATTACCTCACGCCCACCGAGATCACCTTCGCGCTGACCAGCGGCGGGCACAACGCCGGCATCGTCAGCGAACCGGGCAGGCCCAGACGCAGCTACCGGATCGGTACGCGTGCGGCCGGCGCCAGCTACGTGCCCCCCGACCGTTGGCTGGAGCAGACGCCGGTACAGGACGGGTCGTGGTGGCCGGCCTGGATCGCGTGGCTGCAGGAACGCTCGGGAACGCCCGTCAAGCCGCCCGCGATCGGGGCGCCCTCCAAGGGCTACAAGCCGCAGTACGCGGCGCCGGGCCACTACGTGCTGGAGACATGACATGAACGATATGCCAGCCGTCGCCACAGGTGGCAAGCGCCGTCCGCCGCCGCTGCGGGCCCGGCCGATCCTGGCCAGCACCGCGCTGGCGCTGCTGGCCGGCTGCGCCAGCCTGGCGCCGGAGTATGAACCGCCCGTCGCGCCGGTACCGCAGAGCTATGCGTCCGCCGTGGGCGCATCGACGCCAGGGCGCGAGGATCTGCCGCCCTGGCGCGACTACTTCACCGATCCGCTGCTGCAGCGCCTGATCGAGACGGCGCTGGGCAACAACCGCGACCTGCGCGTCGCCGCGCTCCGGGCCGAGGAAGCCCGGGCCGCATTCCAGATCCAGCGCGCCGATCAATTCCCGGGCCTGGGCCTGGGCGTGCAGGGCGCGCGCGCGCGGGTGCCGGGCGATCTCAACTACTATGGGCAGTCCGTGGTCGGCAGCGAATACCGCGCCGAAGTCGGCCTGAGCAGTTGGGAACTGGACCTGTGGGGCCGCATACGCAACCTGAAGGATGCGGCACTGCAGCAGTGGCTGGCCACCGATGCCGGCCGTCAGGCGGTCGAACTGGCGCTGATCGTCCAGGTCGCCGATGGCTACCTGGGGCTGCGTGAACTGGACGAGCGCGTGGCGATCGCGCGCCGCACCGTGGATTCGCGCGCGGAGTCCTACCGCATCTTCCAGCGCCGCCAGGAAGTCGGCTCGACCTCCCGGCTGGACCTGACCCAGGTGCAGACCCTGTTGACCCAGGCGCAGGCGCTGCTGGCCCAGCTCGAACGCGCGCGCGCCAGCCAGTACCACGCACTGGCCCAACTGGTCGGCGCCGATCCCGGCGCGCTCCCGGCCCGCGCGCCGTTCGACGAGGACACGGTGCTGGCAGCGCTGCAGCCAGGGCTGCCTTCGGACCTGTTGGTCCGCCGCCCCGATCTCATCGCCGCCGAGCATCAGCTGCGTGGCGCCCATGCCAACATCGGCGCCGCGCGCGCGGCGTTCTTCCCGCGCATCGCCCTGACCGGCAGTTGGGGCACGGCCAGCGCCGAGCTCGATGGCCTGTTCGATTCCGGCAGCCGCGCGTGGACCTTTCTGCCGACGCTGTCGCTGCCGATCTTCGACGCCGGCCGTCGCCGCGCCAACCTGGAGCTCAGCGAAGTGCGCCGCGACATCGCGGTGGCCCAGTACGAGAAATCCATCCAGACCGCATTCCGCGAGGTCGCCGACGCGCTGGCGGCCCGCCACTGGCTGGCCGAGCAGTTGCAGGTGCAGACCGTCGCGCGCCAGGCCCTGGCCGAACGCTCCCGGCTGGCCCAACTGCGCTACGACAACGGCTCGGCCGCCTATCTCGAAGTCCTCGACGCGCAGCGCAACCTGCTGGACACCGAGCAGCAACTGGTGCAGGTGCGCCGTGCGCTGCTGTCCAGTCAGGTCGCGCTGTACGGCGCGCTCGGAGGCGGGCCTGGCCAGCGCTCCAGTGGCGCAGAAGCAGGCCTTTCCACCCATTCGCAACGGGCGTCGGACATACCATGAGCAAAGCATCGTCCCTTTTTTCCAAGAAACGCATCGTCCCCGCTGCGCTGGTCGTCGCCGTCGCGGTGCTGGCATGGTGGGGCTGGCAGCGCTGGTCCGACCACGGCCCGGGCGAGGGATTCGCCAGCGGCAACGGGCGCATCGAGGCCACCGAGATCGACGTGGCCACCAAGTTGCCCGGCCGGGTGGAGGAGATCCTGGTGCGCGAGGGCGACTTCGTGCAGGCCGGGCAGACGCTGGCGCGGATGCAGACCGACACCCTGCGCGCCCAGTACGACCAGGCCGAGGCCGGGCGGCAACAGGCCGAGCACGGCGTGGCCGCGGCCCAGGCGCAGATCGCGCTGCGGCAGAGCGAGGTGGCCACCGCGCAGGCGCTGGTCGTCCAGCGCGAGGCCGAGCTCGATGCTGCGCGCCGCCGGCTGGCGCGTTCGGAGACGCTTTCGGTGGAGGGCGCCTCCTCGGCCCAGGAACTGGACGACGACCGCGCGCGGGCACGCGCCAGCCAGGCGGCGGTCGCGGCGACCCGGGCCCAGGCTGCCGCTGCCCAGGCGGCCGTGCGCGCCGCCGAGGCGCAGCTGGTCGGGGCGCAGTCC
>NZ_JASCOS010000093.1:0-13967 GCF_029959705.1 Stenotrophomonas sp. PS02297
GGGGCGACGATGGCGGCGTGGACCGACAGGGGAGCCGACCCGGCGGCGGCGCCACGTCCGCGCCCCTTCGCTGCGGCGGCCGGCGCCGGCCGCAGGTCGTCGAGCGGACGGTAGCGCACGTCCACCGGATACGTGCGGCCCTCGACGCTGACCACCGGCGCATCGTCGAAATGGCGGGAGAAGCGCTCGGTGTCGATGGTGGCCGAGGTCACCACCAGTTTCAGGTCCGGGCGCCTGCGCAGCAGCTGCTTGAGGTAGCCGAGCAGGAAATCGATGTTGAGGCTGCGTTCGTGCGCCTCGTCGATGATCAGCGTGTCGTAGCGCGACAGCCAGCGGTCCGAGGCGATCTCGGCCAGCAGGATGCCGTCGGTCATGAACTTGATGCGGCTGTCCTCGCCCACCTTGTCGGTGAAGCGCACCTGGTAGCCGACCACCGAACCCAGTTCGGTCCCCAGTTCCTCGGCCACGCGCGTGGCCACCGCGCGCGCGGCGATGCGCCGCGGCTGGGTACAGCCGATCATGCCGGCCTCGCCGCGCCCGGCGGCCAGGCACAGCTTGGGCAGCTGCGTGGTCTTGCCCGAACCGGTCTCGCCGGCGATCACCACCACCTGGTGGTCGCGGATCAGGGCGGTGATGCGCCCGGCTTCACGCGTGATCGGCAACGCCTCGTCCATGCTGATGGCGACCTGCCGCGCCGCGCGCTGCCGGCGCCGGTCGCACGATGGTTCCAGCAGTTGCCGGAACGCCGCCTCGGCGGCGGCGTCGGCCGGCCTGCCCTGCCAGCGCGACCACAGCCCGAGCAGGCGCCCGCGGTCGCGGCTCATCGCCCCGTCGATGTTCTTGCGGGCGTCGCGCAGGCGCGCGGCAGTATCCTTTTCGATAGCGCTCATCAATCGTTCAACGAGAAAACTTGAAATACCGGTAGGGTCCCGATGGGACTATTGTGAAGCCATTCAACCCGCCAAGGAGAAAGCGTCATGGCCAAGGCCAAGAGCAGCAGCAAACCCGAAGCCGGCAAGAAGAAGCTGGCAGCCTCCGCACCGTCGGCGCCGGGCATCGATATCGGGATCAAGGATGCCGATCGCAAGAAGGTCGCCGACGGCCTGTCCCGCTTCCTCGCCGACGCCTACACGTTGTACCTGAAGACCCACAACTTCCACTGGAATGTCACCGGGTCGATGTTCAATTCGCTGCACACCATGTTCGAAACGCAGTACACCGAGCAGTGGACGGCGCTGGACGAGATCGCCGAACGCATCCGCGCCCTGGGCTTCAACGCTCCCGGCTCGTACCGCGAGTTCGTGGCGTTGACCTCGATCGCCGAGGAACCGGGCCTGACCGACAGCGCCGACTGGCGCGAAATGGTGCGCCAGCTGGTGCAGGGCAACGAGGCGGTGTGCCGCACCGCGCGCAGGGTACTGGAACAGGCGGAAAAGGCCGGCGACGCCCCCAGCGAGGACCTGTTGACCCAGCGCCTGCAGACCCATGAGAAATACGCCTGGATGCTGCGCTCGCTGCTGCAGTAAGCCCTGCGGGTTTTCCAGGGTTCCATGAAATGGAGCCCTGGACCCTGCTTCATCTGCCTGCCGGATGCCCCCACCTTCGGCGCGCCGCCTTGACGCAAGGGGGCTCTGCTCCGGACGCATCCTGCGTACGGCATGGGACGCTGGCGCGCCTCATCGTCAGGTGAACCGCGGGGTGCCCGCTCCGGGATTTCCATGGCTCCGCGAGCGAAACCCCGGGCCTGTTCGTCCGGCTGCCGGATTCCGCCGTCCGTACGCCCACTTCGAGGCGGTGCGTGGCGCAAGGCACGGGGCGACAGCGGCATTCCCTGCCCTCGGGACTGGACACTCCCCGGTTCAACTCTTTGCCGATTCCGGCCGATACTGCCCGGATGAACCGGCGCTCGTCCTTCCTCCTGCTGGCCGCACTGTTCTGTTCCCCGTCGCTGGCGCATGGGGAACGCTTGGACACGGTCATCGACAGCCTGCTGGCACGGGGCTACTCCTCGCCGTTGGCGGCCGTCGCCCGCCTGCAGGCCGTCGAGGACAGCCCTGCCGACGACGCGCCGCTGGCGCAGCGCCACCTCTACCAGGCGGCCATCGGCCGCTACGCAGCGCAGGAGCGCCGTCCTGCGATGGCCGCCCTGGCGCAGCAGGCCAGCGCCGCGCTGGAGAAGATGGCCCGCGACGAGCAGTGCCGCGCCTGCGCGGTCGACCAGCATCTGATCCAGGCCCGCTGGGCGCTGACCCAGCGCGATGCCGACCGCGCGCAGGCCATGCTGGACCGCATCGATTCCCGGCGGGAAGAGCTCAGCTCCCTGCAGCGGCAGCAGCTGCATTACCTGCGCGCGCGCCAGTACCAGCTGCAGAGCCGGCTGGACATGGGCATCCGGGAAGCGCTGCTTGCCGATGAGCTGTCCGGCCGCCACGAAGCGGACCGGCTCATGGCGCAGAACCTGCTGGCGGTGCTCAACGTCTACCTGGGCGATTACCGGCGCACCATCGAGATCAGCAAGGCCACCCATGCCCGCGCCGCGCGGCTGGGCTTCACCCAGGCGGTGGCCGAGGCCAAGCTCAACATGGGCTTCGCCCACCTGCGCAGCGGCCGCCGCGACCTCCAGCTGCAGCTGCTCGGCGACGTCCTCGCCCTCACCCGCGGCGACGACGGGCTGGCCATCATCCAGAGCACCGCCGTCTCCAACCTGGCCGATTACTGGCTCAACCAGCGCGACTACCGCAGGGCGCTGGACTATTCCGAACAGGCCGTGGAACTGGCCGGGCGCATCGACGATCCGCTGACCCTGGCCTATGCGCTGGTCAATCGCGGCGCATCCAAGGCCGGGCTGGGGCAGATCGAGGCGGGCGTCGCCGACGCCACCGAGGCCATCGCCCTGACCGAACGGATCGGCGCCAGGACCGACCATATCGGCATGCTGCAGGAACTGGTCAACATCCACGAGCATGCCGGGGACTACCGCAATGCCTTCCTCGCCCTGCGCCGCGTCGAGACCCTGCAACAGGAAATCACCCGTCAGGCGCGCGAAAAAGCCGTGCTGGACCTGCAGGAGAAATACGCTTCGGAAAGCCGCCAGCGGGAAATCGAACGGCTCGCCGCCGCCAACCGCCTGAAGGAAGCCGAACTTGCCGCGCAGGCGCTCCGCCGGCAGTTGTGGGCGGCGTTCTCGCTGGCGCTGGTCCTGCTGGCGGTGGTGCTGGTGCAATGGCTGCGCCGCAGCCGGCGCGCCAACCTGCGCCTGTCCCGGGACGTGGCCGACCTGGCCGAACAGTCGATCCACGATCCGCTGACCCGGGTATTCAACCGCCGCCATGGCCATGCCCTGCTGGCCGGATACGCCCGCGCCGTCGACGCCTGCGCGCCCGGCGCCCCGCCGTCGCTGGGGCTGATGCTGCTGGACATCGACTTCTTCAAACAGGTCAACGACAACCACGGGCATCCGGCTGGCGACAAGGTATTGGTGGAGGTCGCCCAGCGCCTGCGCGCCCTGCTGCGCGAACAGGATTCGGTGGTGCGCTGGGGCGGCGAGGAATTCCTGCTCCTGCTGCCCGGCCTCCAGGCCACCGCCCTGCCCGCGCTGGCCGACCGCCTGCTGCGCACCATCGGCGCGCCCGCCATCGCCCTGGCGGACAAGGACATCACCCTGACCGCCTCCATCGGCGCGATCAGCGCGCCGTTCGCCGGCAGCACCGACATCGATGCGCTGATCCAGCTGGCCGACCTGGCGCTGTACCGGGCCAAGGCATCGGGCCGCAACCGCGCGCTGTGCATCGCCGCGCGGCAGGAAGCGCTGGATCCGGCGGCATTGGCGCGCGACCTGGCCGCCGCGCAGCAGGCCGGGCAGATCGGAATGACCGTGGTTCCCGGTCCTTCCCGGAACGCCGGATAAGGCCCGCTGCCCCCTGGCCCATCTGGAAAGGCGGACCCGACTCCGGGTTTCCCGACCCGTCCGCAGGCCGCAGGCGGACAGCCAGGCTTGACCGGGCAGTTATCCTAGGCGGCATGTCTTCCCCCGCCCATGAACTGCTGAAGCGCGTCTTCGGCCATGACGCCTTCCGCGGCAACCAGCAGGCCATCGTCGAACACGTCACCGCCGGCAACGATGCGCTGGTGCTGATGCCCACCGGCGGCGGCAAGTCGCTGTGCTACCAGGTGCCGGCACTGCTGCGCGAAGGCTGCGGCATCGTGGTTTCGCCCCTGATCGCGCTGATGCAGGACCAGGTGGAAGCCCTGCGCCAGCTTGGCGTGCGCGCCGAATTCCTCAATTCGACGCTGGATGCCGAGACCGCGGGCCGCGTCGAGCGCGACCTGCTGGCCGGCCAGCTCGACCTGCTCTACGTCGCGCCCGAGCGGCTGTTGACCGGCCGCTTCCTGTCGCTGCTCGAACGCAGCCACATCGCCCTGTTCGCGATCGACGAGGCGCATTGCGTGTCGCAGTGGGGCCACGATTTCCGCCCCGAATACCGGCAGCTGACGGTGCTGCACGAGCGCTGGCCGCAGATCCCGCGCATCGCCCTGACCGCCACCGCCGACCCGCCGACCCAGCGCGAAATCGCCGAGCGCCTGGACCTGGCGCAGGCCGAGCACTTCATCAGCTCCTTCGACCGCCCCAACATCCGCTACACGGTGGTGCAGAAGGACAACGCCAGACGCCAGCTGCTGGACTTCCTGCGCGGCCACCGCGGCGAAGCCGGCATCGTCTACTGCATGTCGCGGCGCAAGGTCGAGGAAACCGCCGACATGCTGCGCGGCGAAGGCCTGGACGCCCTGCCCTACCACGCCGGCCTGCCCGCCGAGGTGCGCGCGGCCAACCAGCGCCGCTTCCTGCGCGAGGACGGCATCGTGATGTGCGCCACCATCGCCTTCGGCATGGGCATCGACAAGCCGGACGTGCGCTTCGTCGCGCACACCGACCTGCCCAAGTCGATGGAGGGCTACTACCAGGAAACCGGACGTGCCGGCCGCGACGGCGAGCCGGCCGAAGCGTGGCTGTGCTACGGGCTGGGCGACGTGGTGCTGCTCAAGCAGATGATCGAACAGGGCGAGGCCGGTGCCGAACGCAAGCACCTGGAGCGCGCCAAGCTCGACCACCTGCTCGGCTACTGCGAATCCATGCAGTGCCGCCGCCAGGTGCTGCTGGCCGGCTTCGGCGAAACCTACCCGCAGCCCTGCGGCAATTGCGACAACTGCCTGACCCCGCCGGCGGCCTGGGACGCCACTGTCGCCGCGCAGAAGGCGCTGAGCTGCGTCTACCGCAGCAGCCAGCGCTTCGGCGTCGGCCACCTGATCGACATCCTGCGCGGCAGCGATGGCGAGCGCATACGCCAGCTGGGCCACGACAAGCTCAGCACCTTCGGCATCGGCAAGGACCTGGATTCGCGCAACTGGCGCGGCGTGTTCCGGCAGCTGGTCGCCGCCAGCCTGCTGGAAGTGGACCCGGAGGCGCATGGCGGCCTGCGCCTGACCGATGCCAGCCGCGACGTGCTCAAGGGCCGCCGCCAGGTGATGATGCGCCGCGAACCGGCCGCCACGCGCGGCGAGCGCGACCGCAGCAGCACCCCGCGCACCGGCGTGGCGGTGCAGCCGGAAGACCTGGCGCTGTTCAACGCGCTGCGCGGGCTGCGCGCCGAGCTGGCGCGCGAGCAGAACGTGCCGGCCTTCGTCATCTTCCACGACAGCACCCTGCGCAACATCGCCGAGCAGCGCCCGACCAGCCTCGACGCGCTGGGACGGGTCGGCGGCATCGGCGGCAGCAAGCTGGGCCGCTACGGGCAGCGGCTGGTCGAAATCGTGCGCGAGCAGGGCTAGGCCGCGCTCAGCCCGGCCTTCCGCGGGCCAGCACCAGCAGGCCATCGAGCCTGCGCCGCGCGGGCGCGCCCTCGACCTGCCGGCGATCGAGCGTCGGTGCGGCCTGCCGCAGCGCTTCCAGCGCCGGTTGCCGGTGGCCCAGGCGGAGCAGGGTTTCGGCCAGTTCGATGCGGCAGATCGCCGTTTCGACCTTGCCGTCGCCATGCAGCGACTGCGCGTACTCCAGCGCGGTGCGGCGCAACGCCAGCGTCGCCGCCCCTTCGCCACGCCGTTCGGCCAGGTCCGCCCGCGTGCGCAGCAGGTGCAGGTGCAGGGTCGTCGGAACCCGCGCGCCGAGCTGCTCCAGCAATGCCCGGGCCTGCGCCGTGTCGCCCTGCAGGATGTGCCAGTCGATGCGGTTGAGCCGCGCCTCGATGCGTCCCGGCGCGTCCGGCGGCAGCGCCGCGTCCAGGCCCTCGTCGGCATGCAGCAGCAGCCAGCCCGCTTCGTCCATGTGTCCCTGGCGCATCAGCAGCGCGCCCAGCCCGGACTCGGCGCGCAGGCTGGTGGGCGACTGTCCGCCCAACCGCTCGCGGCGGATCGTCCAGGCCTGCCGGTAGAGCCGCTCGGCCTGGACGACGTCGCCGCGCAGTTCCTGCAGCTCGCCGTAGTTGTACAGCCCCATCGAGTACTCCACCGACCCGATGCCGTCGATGATCCCGCTCAGGCGCTGGCGCTGCTGGTACTGGCGTTCGGCGGCGGCGTAGTCGCCCGAATCGCGGTACAGGTCGGCCAGTCCGTCGTGCTGCATCAGCACGAAGCTGCTCTCCGGTCCGTACAGTTCCTCGGCGTGGCGCAGGCCCGCCTGCAGCAGCGGCAACGCCTGCGCGAACCGCCCCTGCTCGCGCAGGATCTGCGCCAGGCGCATCTCCGTGGCCAGCGCCATGCTGCTGCCGCGCCCCTGCACCCCGGCAAGCACGTGGCGGAACTCGCGCTCGGCCGAAGCCAGGCGCCCCCAGCGCAGGTACATCAAACCCTTGTTGTAGGACAACGCCAGTTTCTGGGGGGCGACGCCGCTGCCCGGCAGTTTCCCGTACAGGCCCATCGCGGTATCGAAGGCGGCTTCGCCTTGGTCGAAATGCTGCTGGTTCACCAGCGCCAGCCCGCGCGCGCCGTGCAGCCTGGCCCGGGTCGCCGTGGCGCCGCCAGACGGCAGCAGCGCCAATCCGCGCTCGGCCAGCTCTTGGCCCAGTACGCCGTTGCCGCCCTGCGTCTTCTGCACCGACAGCTCGGCCAGCACCGCCGCCGCGTCCGCCGGGCGGTTCACCCGCGCATCCATGAAACCGTCATAGGCCTGCTGCAGCAGCATTTCGGCCTGCCGCGAAACCCCGGAGTTGCGGTAGGCGGTTCCCAGCACCGCGCGCATCCTGGCCAGCTGCGCCGGCGCGTCGGCCAGGTCCTGGGAAACGCGCAGCGCCGCCTTGTCCAGCAGTTGCCGCGAGGAGAGCTCCTCCTGTCCCCGCTCGGTGCGCAGGAAGGGATCGGCGGTCTCGAACACGCCCACCATGAAATCGCCGACCTGGTGGGCGATGGCGGCCTCTTCCTCGGCCTGGCGCCGCGCCTGCACCAGCCCGGTCACGAACAGCACGGCCAGCGAGAGCGCAGCCGCTCCGGCCGCCAGCGCGCGCCAGTTGCGCTGCATGCCGCGCGCCAGCCGGTACAGGCGGCCGGCCTGGCGCGCCGCCACCGGCTGGCGGTCGAGGTAGCGCGTCACGTCGGCCATCAGCGTCTCCACCGACCGGTAGCGGCCGGCGACGTCGCGGGCGCACGCCCTGGCGGCGATGGCGTCGAGATCGCCACGCAGCGCCTTGCGCCAGCGCAGACCTTCCGGCGCGTTGGCCGAGGGCAGGATCACCGGCGCATCGCTGTCCTGCAGCGTGCGCGCGCAGGCGCGCGTGGACAGCAGCTCCACCAGCAGCACGCCCAGGCTGTAGACATCGCTGGCCACGCCCACCGGCTCGCCGTTCACCAGTTCCGGGCTGGCATAGGCCGGCGTGCAGTAGCCCGCTTCCTCGCGGTCGCGCGCGTCGTTGAGCAGGCGCGCCAGGCCGAAGTCCAGCAGCACCGGCCTGCCATCGGCCCGTACCAGCACGTTGCCCGGCTTGAGGTCGCAGTGCAGCACCAGGCGCTCGTGCGCCGAACGCACGATCGCGCAGATGTCCAGGAACAGGCGCAGCCGCTGCGCCAGGCCCAGCGCGTGGCTCGTGCAATGGTGGTCCAGCGGCAGGCCGTCGACGTATTCCATCACCAGGTACGGATACCCGTCCGGCGTCGTGCCGCCGTCGTAGAGCTGGGCCACGTCGGGCAGATTCAGGCCTGCCAGCACCTGCCGCTCGGCCTGCAGCCGCTCCACCTCGCCCGCGCCCGGCAGGCCATGCAGCAGCTTGATCGCCACCGTGCGCCGGTAGACGCCATCGTCGCGTTCGGCCTTGAATACGGTGCCCATGCCGCCGTGGGCGATGCGCGCGGTCAGGCGCCACGGCCCCAGCCGCTGGCCCACCGCCAGCTCCGGCGTGAGCGCGCGCGCCAGCACCGTATCCAGCCGGCTGCTGATCCGGCTCAGGCCCTGGGTCTGCGCATGCAGCAACTGCAGTACTTCCTCGGCCAGCGCGGGATCGGCGCAACGTTCCCGCACCTCCTGCCGCCACTGCGCGCGCGGCAGGTCGCAGACGGCATCGAACATGTCCCGGACCCGGCGCCAGCGCGCCGCGCCTTCCCCGTCTTCCGCGTTCGCCATCAGGCCAGCTGTCGGTTGAGCCAGGCCCTGGCGAAACGCAGGTCGCGGTCCACGGTGGGGGCCGACACCCCCATCACCATGGCGATCTCGTCGCGGCTCATGCCGCCGAAATAGGTCAGCTCGACCATGCTCGCCGCCCGCGGCTCCAGTTCGGCCAGCTGGTTCAGGGCCTGGTGCAGCGCCATCACGTCATAGGCGCTGCCATCGTCGTCGGGAACGTCGCTGGCGTGGGACAGGGTCAACTGCACCAGGTTTCCACCGCGCTTGTCCGCTGCGCGGGCGCGCAGGTGGTCGACCAGTACCGAACGCATCTTCAGCGCCGCCACCGCGATGAAATGGGCGCGATCCTTGTAATCCACTTCCGAGCCCAGCAGGCGCAGCAGCGATTCGTTGACCAGCGCCGCCGGCTGCAGGGTGCCGCCAGTATCGTTGAACAGCCGGTTGCGGGCGACCAGCATCAGGTCCGAATACAAGGCTTCGAACAACTGTTCCCGCGCCTGCGCGTCGCCTCCCTGCCAGCGATGCAGGAGTTGCGTGATCTGGGTACCCAAGTGTCCCCCATCCTGCCGGAAACCGAACCGTCCCCATGGTAGGACCGGCTCCGTCCACTGCCAACCTGCAACAGTTCACAGAAACCGCGTGCAGTGCACAAAAAAAGAAAGGCCCCGGACATGCGGGACCTCTTCTCGATCATGGTGGGCCGTGAAGGATTCGAACCTTCGACCAAAAGATTAAAAGTCTTCTGCTCTACCGACTGAGCTAACGGCCCAAACAAAGACCCGGCATGGCGCCGGGGTGCGCATTCTAGCGCAAGATGTCCGAAACCGGAATTCGGAACCGACCCGCCGTGCAGTCCGGGTTCGGGAAGGAACGGCATGCGCCCGGGCGCGCGGCAGCCGGCTTCCCAAGCGTCCGCCGCATGAGCGGCGAAGCTCAGGCGTAGCTGGTCGGATCGGGCAGGCCGGCGGCGGCGAAGCCGTCCGCGCGCAGGCGGCAGGCATCGCAGTGGCCGCAGGCGCGTCCCTGCTCGTCGGCGCGGTAGCAGGACACGGTCAATCCGAAATCCACCCCTAGCCGCACGCCTTCGCTGGCGATCTGCGCCTTGCTCAGGTACTGCAGCGGCGCATGGACGCGGATGCCCGCGCCTTCCACGCCGGCCTTGGTCGCCAGGTTGGCCAGCGCCTGGAAGGCGGCGACGAACTCAGGGCGGCAATCCGGGTAGCCGGAGTAATCGACCGCGTTGACGCCGCAGAAGATGTCGTTGGCGCCCAGCACTTCGGCCCAGCCCAGCGCGAGCGAGAGCATGATGGTGTTGCGCGCCGGCACGTAGGTGGCGGGGATGCCCTCGCCGCCGGCGTCGGGCACGTCGATGTCGGCGGTCAATGCCGAACCACCGATGCTGCGCAGGTCCACGTCCACGACCTTGTGCTCGGCCACGCCCAGCGCCAGCGCCACGCGCGCGGCCGCGTCGAGTTCGGAGGTATGGCGCTGGCCGTAGCGCACGCTCAACGCATGCACGGTGTAGCCCTGTTCCTGGGCCATGGCGACGACGGCGGCCGAATCCATGCCGCCGGAAAGAAGCACGACTGCCTTCTTCATGGAGTGATATTCCGGTTGGGGAGGGAACGCCAGCACGCTGTCCCGCGCCGGTACAAAGTCGAAACGACGGCCCGGCTACCTGCCCGGCTCGTCGTTCCAGAGGATCTTGTGCAGCTGCATCTGGAAGCGCACCGGCAGGCGGTCGGCGACGATCCAGTCGGCCAGTTCGCGCGCATCCAGCCGGTCCTTGCACGGCGAGAACAGCACCATGCAGCGTTCATGCAGGCGCTGCGCGGCGACCATGTCCCGCGCCCATTCGTAATCGGCACGGTCGCAGAGCACGAACTTGAGCTGGTCGCGCGCGTTCAGCAGCGGCAGGTTCTCCAGCCGGTTGCGCGCCATCTCGCCCGAGCCGGGGGTCTTCAGGTCGACCACGCGCGACACGCGCGGATCGACGCCGCCGACGTCCAGCGCGCCGGAGGTCTCCAGCGAGACATCCAGCCCCGCGTCGCACAGCGCGCGCAGCAGCACCAAGCAGCGCTTCTGCGCCAATGGCTCGCCACCGGTCACGCAGACATGGCGCACGCCATGGCCCAGCACCTCGGCGACGATGTCGTCGATATCGCGCCACTGCCCGCCATGGAAGGCGTACTCGGTGTCGCAGTAAACGCAGCGCAGCGGGCAGCCGGTCAGGCGCACGAACACCGTCGGCCAACCGGCGGTATCCGCCTCGCCCTGCAGGGAAAGGAAGATCTCGGTGATCTTCAGCCGCGGCAACGGCGACTGCACGATCTCGCTGGGCGTGGCGGCGGCGCTGGAAGGGGAAACGACGGCGGTCATGTCGGGCACTTCTGGATGGAACGGGCGGCGGTTTCACTCACGCCGTAAACGAACGCAGCCGGGCAAGGCCCGGCTGCGCGGATGCGCATCCGCCGGACTCAGCGGATCTGCTGGCCGAGCCGGATCGACTGCAGGCGGTCCTGCGCGGTACGCGCGGCATCGCTGCCCGGGAACCGCGTGGCGACCTGCTCGAGCGTCTGCTCGGCCTTGGCCGCATCGCCCTGGCCGAACTGGGACAGGCCCAGCTTCAGCAGGCCGCCGGCGGCCTTGTCGTGGGTCGGATAGCGCGCAACCAGGTCGCGGAACTGCGCCTCGGCCAGCTGGAAATTGCGGGTGGCGTAATAGCTCTCGCCCAGCCAGTACAGCGCGTTGGGGGTATAGACGCCGTTGGGATACTGCTCCAGGAAACCCTGGAAAAGACGCGCCGACTCGTCGTATCTGCCGGCCTTGAGCGCGTCGAAGGCCACGTTGTAGGCGCTCCGCTCGTCGCCCGCCGCGGCGACCGCGCCGGCATCGCCGCGCACGGTCGGGGTCTTCTCGGCCGCTGCCGCCGGCTTGGCGGTGGCGGGTGGCGCCGGCAGGGCGGGCGTACCCGTCTGCTCCACGCCGCCTTCGATGCGGTTCAGCCGCCCGTCCAGGTCCAGGTACTGGTCCCGGTTGCGCTGCTTGAGCTGTTCGTTCTCATGCTGGAGCTGCTCGATCGTGCCCTGCAGCGCCTGCATCTGGCTGCGCAGCTGCTGCAGCTGGTTGAGCATGTCGGTGTTGGCCTGGCTGTTCTGGACCTGCTGTTCCAGTGCGCCGACGCGATCGGCCAGGCTCTGCCGCTGGGCATGGGCGGGTGCGGCAGCCACCAGGGCTGCCGCAACCACGAGCATCATCGTCTTGATGCCGGTACGCATCGATTACTGCGCGGTGTAGACGATTTCGACGCGACGGTTCTGCGACCAGCAGGACTCGTTCGACTCGGTGCAGACCGGACGCTCTTCGCCGTAGGACACGACGGTCAACTGCGAAGCCGAGCCACCGTTGGCCTGCAGGGCCGAGTTCACGGCATTGCCACGACGCTCGCCCAGGGCCTGGTTGTAGGCGCGGCTGCCGCGCTCGTCGGTGTGGCCCTGCAGGGTGATGCGCGAGGACGGACGGTCACGCAGGTACTTGGCGTGGCAGGCCATGATGGCCTGGAACTCGGACTTCACTTCTTCCTTGTCGAAGTCGAAGTAGACAACGCGCTGGCGCAGGCAGGCGTCGGTGTCCAGGTCGCCCGGGCCGTACAGGCCGGAGGTCGACGGGCCACTCGGCTGGGTGGTGGCGGGGCCGTTGTCGACCGGTGCAACCGGCTGCTCCTTGACCTTCTTCGAGCAGCCCGCCAGCGCGGCAACCGACAGCAGCGAAACAAGCAGAACGCGAGTGGACTTGTTCATGGGGTACCTGAGGCTCCTGAGCCAATGATTGGGATTAATGCGGGTGGGATATTAACATTTAATCAACGCGCGGTACGGTAGGGACCCCATGCGGGCTCGCGCACATCGCCGTCCGCCAGGACCAGGCGCTGGCGGACCCGCGCGTCGGCCGATACCGCATACAGCACACCACGTCCGCCCTCGCGGGCGGCATACAGGATCATGCCCGCATTGGGGGCGAAGCTGGGCGACTCGTCCAGCGAACCCGGCGACAGCGTGCTCCAGCGCGGCGAGCCCAGGCTGCTGTCCATCAACGCGATCTTGTAGCTGTTGCCGCTGCCCTGCGCCATGGCCAGTTTCTTGCCGTCATAGGACACGGACACCTTGGCGTTGTAGTTGCCCTGGAAGGTCACGCGGCTGGCGCTGCCGCCGGACGAAGGCACCTGGTAGATCTGCGGGCGGCCGCCACGGTCGGAGGTGAAGTAGATGGTGTTGCCGTCCGCGCTCCAGGTCGGCTCGGTATCGATGGCGAAGTGGTTGGTCAGCTGGGTCAGCTGCTTGCTGCCCAGGTCCATCACGTAGATCTCGGGGTTGCCGCTGCGCGAGAGGGTCAACGCCAGCCGGCGGCCGTCCGGGGAGAACGCCGGGGCGCTGTTGATGCCGCGGAAGCTGGCGATCAGTTCGCGCGCGCCGGTGGAGATGTTCTGGATGTAGATGGCCGAATTGCCGCGCTCGAAACTGACATAGGCCAGGCGGTTGCCGTCCGGACTCCATGACGGCGACAGCAGCGGCTCGGCCGAGCGCACGATGGTCTGCGGGTTGTAGCCGTCCGAATCGGCCACCATCAGCGCGTAGCGCATGGCGTCGCCGCGGCCGCTGGCGGTGATGTAGGCGATGCGGGTCCAGAACGCGCCGCGCACGCCGGTGATCTTCTCGTAGATGGCGTCGGCCATCTGGTGGGCGACGTCGCGCATCGCATTGGAGCGTGCGGTCATCGCCAGGCCGAGCATGCGCTCGCCCTTGGCCACGTCGAACAGCTCGTATTCGACGCGGTAGGCGCCGGCGCCGGCGTCGAGCACGCGGCCGACGACCAGGTAGTCCTGCTTGAGCGCGCGCCAGGTCGGGTACTGCACTTCGCTGCCGCGGGTCGGGCGTTCGACGATCTGCGCCTCCGGCAACGCGCGGAACTGGCCGGAACGGTCCAGGTCCGAACGCACCACCGCCGCGACGTCCGTGGCCGGCGCACCGGCACTGCCCTGGTAGGGCATGGGCACCACGGTGATCGGCAGGGCCGAGGCGTTGCCGCCGATGATGTCGATTTCCAGCCCCTTCTGCTGCGCCATCGCCACGATGGGCAACAGCAGTGCGGTCAGGGCGGCCAGCCAGCGAAGCGGTTTCTTCATGGAGTGCTCAACGATCGGATGAACAGGGGACAAGGGATAGCAGCAGGCGGATGAACATTTTCGCAATCGTGAACGAAAATTCCGTGAAATCCAGCCCCGGCACCGTATACGGTGCCGGCAGCCCGGGCGGGATGCGCCATCAAAGGTGCCGATGGCGGCGTGAAGCCGCCGCGAATCAGCCGT